>JAKEER010000391.1 GCA_022616615.1 Acidobacteriota bacterium | reverse complement strand
GGCCGCAACGACGAACCACCCCCGCCGTGGCTGTCGGCCACGGCATCCCCTCCTTAACCAAGGAGGGGAACTTCTGCGCACTTTATTTCTTCACAGGCGCTAAGCAGATCCTCCCTTGCCCCGACTTCCGGACTTCGTGACTTTGACGAGGTTTGTGTTAGATATAGCCTTGCCCTGGTCTCGATCCCGTGAGTAAAATGAATCTGCCTAAAGTCTTCATCACCAACACTTCAAGGGAGACTATGACTCACAGAAAACGAAACCCAGGTTCCGCTTGTCTCTCCGGCTGCACCGTACGAATTCTGCGTCTTTTCCTTGCGAGTCTCGCCTTTGCCACCAGCCTCATCCTCGCTGTCTTTCCCGCTGGAGCTGACGGCTCCTCGAAGGCCGGCGTTCAGAACACTTTGTCGGCCAAAGAAAAGTCTGGTGGCTGGAAATTGCTGTTTGATGGCAAGACTACGTCGGGTTGGCGTGGCTTTCGCAAGCCAGACTTCCCGAGCGAATGCTGGGCTGTGAAGGACGGCATCCTCAAGCGGGTGAAACAGCCAGACAGCAAGCGCGAGGAATGCGGCGACATTGTCACTCTGAATCAGTACGACAACTTTGAGTTTCAGTTGGAGTGGAAGATCGAACCTGGAGGCAACAGCGGCGTTAAATACCTGGTGCTGGAAAATCGGCCTTCGACCTGGGAGCAGGCTTACCTGGATCATCACTTGATCAGCCTTAAAGAATCTGGAAAGACGGAACCACCGGAAAGACTGACGCCCGACCGGTGGAAGCACATGTCCATGAGTTTCGAGCTGCAGTTGATTGACGACACAAAGAACGCCGACGCGCGCAGCAGTCCCGATCGCATCACCGGAGCCCTTTACGACCTGATGGCTCCACGTCAAAGATCGGTTCTCTCACTGACAGATTTCAACACCGCCCGCATCGTCGTCCGAGGCCCACAGATTGAGCACTGGATTAACGGCGCAAAAGTCGTTGAGTTTGAGCGCGGCGGCGCCGAGTTGCAGAAGCTGATTGCTGGCAGCAAGTTTAAACACCTGGATGGCTTCGGAACGTTTGCCAAAGGCCATATCGCCCTGCAGGACCACAATAGCGAAGTCTGGTTCAAAAACATCAAGATTCGCGAACTGGCTGGACAGTGAAGATGTGTCTGAGAGAGGCGGTACGGCGACGAAATCGAGAATCGCGCCAGCCTCAGACCGCGCGGCCTCGGTCGGTCGCTGCTAAGACGGCCTGTCATTCTCACCACAGAGACACGGAGACTTCTTGCGAAAACGGCCAGGGCTCTGAATAGGAGAGAAAGCATCTCAAAGATTTCAGAAGCGGGCGGAACTCCGTTCACCTCTTTGGATGAAGAGGCTATATGAAGTTATTGTGGCTTTTCCCCTGGTTAGTTCAACAGCTGATTTTAGGATCAAATTGAGAGAGGAGACCGGCCTTGAAGCCTTTTATCCTTGCGTGTCTTGCATCCCTGTTGGTCTTTCACAATATAACGGCAGCGGAGTTTCCGCAGGCGGAGATCTCAAATTCGCACGTCCGCGCCAAGCTCTATCTCCCGGATGCCCAACAGGGCTACTACCGGGGGACCCGGTTCGATTGGTCTGGCGTCGTCGCGAGCCTCGAATGGAATGGCCACAATTATTTCGGGAAGTGGTTTGAGCGCTACGACCCGAAGCTCCACGATGCCATCACGGGGCCGGTGGAGGAGTTTTTCACGAACAACGCCGGCTTGGGCTACGACGAAGCCAAGCCCGGAGAGAGGTTTGTCAAGATTGGCGTGGGCGCTCTCCGCAAGCCAGACGAGCCACGCTACAGCTCATTCAATGCCTACGAGATTGTGGACTCAGGCAAGTGGAGCGTTAAGATGGGACCGGATTGGATCGAATTCGTCCACGAATTGCCCGAAACGTCCGGCTACGCCTATACCTACCAGAAAAAGATGCGGCTCTCCAAGGACAAGCCGGAGTTGGTGTTGGAACACAGCCTCAAGAACACGGGCCGCAAGGTGATCGCGACCAGCGCCTATAACCACAACTTCTTCATGCTCGACGGCGAGCCGACGGGTCCGGACTTCGTGGTAAGATTTCCTTTTGATCTGCGTGCTACGGCCGATCTGAAGGGGCTGGCCGAGATTCGTGGGAAGGAATTGGTCTATCTTCAGGAATTGCAGAAAGGTCAGACCGTGTTCACCAACCTGGAGGGACACGGCAGCAACTCCAAGGACTACGACATCCGCGTCGAGAACCGCAAGACCGGCGCGGGCGTGCGGCAGACGGGAGACCGTCCGCTATCAAAAGTCGTGTTCTGGTCCATCCGCAGCAATATCAGCCCAGAACCTTACATCGACATGCGAATTGAACCCGGGAAAGAATCGACCTGGCGCATCATCTACGAGTTCTACGCGGTTCCAAAATCGGCCAAGAAATGAACCGCCTCTGAGCAATAGCGGTCGAAAGCCGGAGGCACAGCGCCAAAAGGGAGGAATCTCGAGTTCGCGCATTGTGAGGAGCACAACACGAGAACCGCAACCCACAACTCTCAACTCTCTGACGCGAAGGCAATTCGTGAAGAGATCCAGGCCCCGCCCGTGGCGCGACTGGGACGTTCAGCAGCGCTGGAACTGGCGGGCCTATCTCGATTTCGGCGGCGGGCAGATTGCGGGCCTCTTCACTCACTCATTGGATCGACGTGGCGCATTGGTTCATGAATGAGGACTTGCCCAAAGCTGCCGTAGCTTCCGGGGGGTGTCTCTCCAGAAGCGACAAGCTCATGCTGCTAGACGGGAACTTCTTTTCCCACTTACCCTGAGCTCAAGCCCACAAGCCGCTGTTCTGAAAAGAACCTCCAGTTTGGCCGGTGGCCTGCAGTGTCATCCTGGCAGGGAGGCGCTATGAAATTCGTTGTTACGCCATTGGTCTTCGTGCTGGCTGCCTTGATTATCATCGGCTTGATCCATGGCGATCTGTGGATAGCGTTCAAACGCTTCAGCGCCGTGCGCGACGAGGCGACTGTTGCCTGCCTTTTTGCGGTTTTCGCAGGCTTCTTTGTGGCGTTGCTAAAAGACTAGCATTCTCTCTGACGGGCGGGGAGTATGGCGTCCCGCACGGGACTTTGCGGGCTTCTGGACCCGTCCAGCGGCCAGGACGCGAAGGAAAAGCCGATCAGAATTCGAGCAACCCTTCTCGCCGCATAGCGATTTCCGCCGGAACCCCGCGATCCCTCCGGTCAAGCAGTTCTTCGGGCGGAAGCGCCTTCACCACTTATCCCGAGAAGAATCCCACGTTGACGATCATGGCACTGGCAGTTCGCACCGCTCGCTACATCGCCGAGGAAGTTGAGCGGCTCAATCTTCGGGCCTGAGACTCAACGCACCCTCCTGGCAGGCGCAGAGTGGGAAGCCCAGATGAGCTGTCTCGCTGATGTCTGGGTTTCTTCGGAAATTAACAAGTTGCGCCGCTACCTTTGACACTGCCTTGCAGACGCCAGATGCAGGAGCGTGGTGCCAGCAACCGGAGGATTGAAGATTAATGAGCCGGCTGCTTTTAAGATTCATCGCCGCTCCTGCCTTGATCATTCTGGCGTTTGCGTACCTACCCGAGATCTTTCCAGATCACGGCGTTCTCTATGAGGCTATTTTGAAAGGGGATCTTGAGCGGCTGCGCGCTGTGTTGAATCGCGGTACTGATCCGAACATTCGGTACACCTTCCAGTCAGGTTTGCTGTGGAAGGGACCGAGAAAAAGATCGAACATCGGTTGGAGCAAGAACCCTCTGCTGCTGGAGGCTTTGAATTCCAACCGCGCCGACATGGCAACGCTGTTGCTCAAGTACGGAGCCGATCCTAATGTCGCCGACAAATACGGCAACACGGCGTTGTGGCACGCGGCGCCGTTAGGAGACGCCGTCTTGGTAAAATTGTTGCTTGTGAAGGGGCGGATCCGTTGGTCGTCATGCCAGGCGATGGCTCGACCGCGCTGGCGGAGGCTCCCAGGCTGCCGCCCGAAATTCCTGCTGCCGACAGGGACAATCCCTTCATCCAAAAGCTCATCAAGGAAAAGTTCTCACGACCGGAGTGCCGAACGACCAATCCAGAGATCATCCGTCTTCTGCAGGACGCTGCAGCCAAGCGAAGGCCCACAGGCGGATAAACGCTTCCCTACGTCCACACCAGCATCGAAGCCTCCAACAATTCCAGCTCTTTCTCAGATCAATCCGGTAAGGACGCGGTGCTCATTGATGTCAAGTTAAGGCGGTTTCGTCCACGATTGACGCAGAAAGCGCGTCAATCATGACTGCCAAGATGACTGACTAGGGCATGGGTAGCCACGATTGGCGTGCTTTTCGCCAATCGTGGGCCCCGTCCTGCCTTAAGTTGACATCAATGCGCGGTGCTCCGCGTCCTGACTAGGATGCTTCTGGGAACCGTCAATACCAGCTGTCATATTTCAGTGTGTTCGCGAAGACATTTAGTCGGAGTTTCGATAGTTTTCCACCTAGGCAGATTCTCCTAGTTCACTTGCTGCCAACGAAGTTCAAAGTTCGGTCAAATTCGAAGGCAACTCCCTCTCCCGTTTGTGGGGAGAGGGTGGCCGAAGGCCGGGTGAGGGGCCGCGGCCAACGCAGACGCTACCCTCGGCGGTCTGAGGGTGCTTGCTACTCACTAGCACGTAGAACTGTGGCATGCCTTCTCATGCCAGACAGGGGAGCTGTGAAAAATGGCGGGTTTGGGCGCGGCTTTGCCGCCCGAAGTGCGGAAGGGCTTGGCCCTTCCGTTAAAGCCACCCCCTCCATTTTCTCCGCTGCCCGTCAAGAGCCGCGCCATGCGCGGCTCTTGACGGGCAGCGGAGAAAGGTAACTACGGCCCCTCATACGGAAAGGCAGAGCCTTTCCGTGGAGATTGGACGTTTTTCGGGCTCCCCTCCTGAGATCAGGAGGGGAAGTGCCGCGCAACGGCACGGGGGTGGTCTGAAGGGTGACTCGAAACTCATCATTCGAGCGTTTCGTGTCGAAGACGCAAGTTTTGTGACACGAAGCACTCGATTGGAGGTTTCCGCAAAGACCGGTCGCACCACCCCGGCGCAGGCTGCGCCAGCGCCCGCCCCTCCTCAGCCGAGGAGGGG
>JAKEER010000390.1 GCA_022616615.1 Acidobacteriota bacterium | reverse complement strand
GTTTTGACTATCCGTCTGATAGCTGGAATATCGATCTGATACAGCGGGAGCTGTTAGTTTGGGGTAGTCTGGGAAGTGCAAAAAGACGGCGTTCGGTTTCGGTGGCTCTACCGGCGCCGATCATGGCAGGATGGCTCTCACTGTCACCTTGGAGGTACTGGGTCTGGGGCCGCCAATAAAAAACCCCGGTTGCTCTAACAACCGGGGTCTTCTCTTTCCGCCTTCGGGAACCCATCCAACCAAATCACACACGCACCCAGATGCGGAGGCCGGGCGCGCGAAGCTGCTCCTTGCGATGTGTCATGGTGCCTCCGAGATCACCTCGTTCGCGTCACCGAACCCGTCCTCCGCATAGTCGATGTGCCACGAGTCGTTGAGGCGATTGTAGACGGCGAGGTCGAGCCTGTGATCCCCGTCATAGTCCCTGGGCACGGCGAAGAAGGTCGAGCCACCCCAGCCGGGGTATGAAACATTCCAGGAGCCGAAGCCCGTTGAGGAGATCGTCGCCAGGTTCCCGATAAGGCGCGGCGCGGCAAAGTCAATGTACCACCGGCCGTCATTCGCCTTGACACTAAGATCAGCCTTACCGTCCCCATTATAGTCTGCCGGGATCGGTGCGGCATCTGTACCGCCGTATCCTGAGTATGAAACATTCCAGCGGCCGAAGCCATCTGAAGCATAGTCAATGAACCACTTGCCGGCATCCGTCTTGACGCTAAGATCAGCCTTACCGTCCCCGTCATAATCTGCCGGGACCGGGTGAGCATCTGAAAAGCCGTACCCTGAATATGAAACATTCGGGAGGCCGAAACCATCTGAAGCATAGTCAATGAACCACGTGCCGCCACGCGTCTTGACACTTAGATCAGCCTTACCGTCCCCGTCATAATCTGCCGGGACCGGTGCATCTGTAAAGCCGTATCCTGGGTATGAAACATCCCAGCGGCCGAAGCCGTTAGCGGCATAGTCAATGTTCCACGAGCCGCTGCCATTCGACTTGACACTAAGATCAGCCTTGCCGTCCCCATCATAGTCTGCCGGGACCGCGATATGATCGGGCGCGAGATGATCTTTGCCGTACCCGGGGTATGAAACATCCCAGAAGCCGAAGCCGTTGTTTGCGTAGTCGATCTTCCAGTCGCCCAACGAAGTCTTTAGGGCCAGATCGATCTTGCCGTCACCGTCGTAGTCCCTGGGCACACAGTGTGCCGGCTTTGTGTTGCTCAGCAGGCTCCCAGTTATTGACCTGATCCAGCTGAGATGCTGGAACACGTCAACCGCGTCGAATTCAAGGTTGGCGGTAGCACAATCCCCGATGACTGCCTGCGATGCGATGCCTGTCACAACATTCAGCCCCGCTCTCAACGTCATGAATCCCGAACCGCTGTCGCCTGAACAGAGGGATGCGGTAGTCGAGCGAGCGGAAAAAGACTTGCCTCCGGCGAAGAGGATTGGAGCGCGTAGAACCGCGACTTGCCCAGCCGGTAGAGTCGTTGTGTGACTGAAGTTGGCGATCGTACCTCGTTGACCTACTGCTGCCGCCGCGGTTGGCAGTTCAGCAGGCTGAAGCAGGGGGTCGGGATCAAAGGGCTTGGGCAACCGTACCAATGCGATGTCGTTATCAGGAAACCCAAGACGAAACTCGGGATGTTTGAATGTCGACATCAGGCCTGTTTCTTGCCTCCCGCCGGTCGTCACACCGGTTAACGGGTCCTTCCTGGAATAAGAAACACCGCCGCCGTTGAAGTTACTGCCGACGCAGTGCGCAGCAGTAAGCACCCACCTCGGAGCAATGAGGACGCCTTTGCAGGTGAGCCCGCCGCCCAAGGCTAATGTATGCACGACCCAGGTAAACTTGCTGTCGGCCTCGGTCGTCCCAAGCACGACCTGCGAGTCCTGGGTCCCGACGGCGGCGGCGGGCGCGACGGCGAGTAATACGGAGCCTGGGGTAATGTTCACAGCCTGCGCCCGGGCAAAATTCGATGTGAGGATGAGGCTAATGACTAACGAAAGGCCGCCAAAGGCGGCCAGTGAATTCTTGATCCGGTTCATGGCTGATCCTCCTGTTTGGGTTTTCGCGCCCCTCAACCTTCTCGACGGGGCGAGCTTTTCGTCTGTTTCAACGGACTTGCCTTTCGCTGGTCCGTTCTCATTGCGGTCATGGTCTTTCATAACATCTCCTTTTTTCAGTTTGAATTGTTTCAAGCCGCGCGCGAAACTCACGGGCCTGTTTCCAGGCGGAACCGGCTGCCTCACCGGTTGCTTCGCCGCCATTTCCGCCCTCTTGAAGGCACTCACACAGCCGGCCTGTTTCTTGGGATAGACTAAGCTGCGTGTTTCAGCACTGAGACTTCCTTCAAATCCTGGGTGTCAACAACCAGTTCCCGATCTCGATAACGAATCAAGCTGCAGTGCTCCATTTGATTGATCACTTCGACCAGGAATTCAACGTAACTGGCAATTGAGGTCTGACCTGACTCCGGAAATCTCTTCCATGCGGTGGCATTCGTAATCATTGTGGTGGCCTCCTTTCTACTCGGTTTCTCTTTTCTCCAAACTCCTCACACTTGGAAATGCATTCGCTGTGCCAACCCGTAAAGCAACCACTGTGTCGGGGTTTGAGAGGACGTAACTACTTTATTTGCAGGCAGAATACTGAGGTGGTGGGATATTAGATGCTGGCAGATTTGCTCAAACCGTTTTAGTTTTGACTATCGGACTGATAGCTGAAGTATCGCTCTGATATAACGAAAGCCGCTACCAGGCGACAATCGGGGGAAGTCCAAGAGGGTGCGGTACCGACCATCCCGGAAAAAGCAAAAGAAGTAACCGCAGCGATAGTTTGTTAATTGATGCGATGTCTCCGCGGTTGATTGAACTACACATTTTGGGGATCACCTGGCTGATTGCTTTCGCTCAGCAGGCCCGTGCAATTGGCCAAGTGGAGCGAGCACTCGCGCGCGCGCCACCAAAAAGTCAGGGCCGAGGTGGCGAGAGGCTGCTTTATACTTCGGAACGCGCGATAATGGGCGCGTTCCGCCTTTGGGTGAGCCGGCTTCGGCAAGAAAGGACTTCCAGCCACGCTCTTCACTCTTCCGTGTGATTCCGCGTGGTTCTGTGCACCATTCTTTTTTGGTTCCAGCTCATGTGGGTCGAGGTCGTCGTTGTGCTTGAGGGAGCCGTGCTGAGGTGAGTGGCAGCACTCGTGGCGAGCTATATTCGCAATTACTGACCATCAGCGCTCGCCAGAGAATAAGCGCAGTTGTTCTGAGAGCTTGCTTGTTCCGTAGTGGAAAAGTTAGATCGGCTATGTCGGCTGCTAAAACATTCGTCACACCAGCCGTAAAAGACTCTGGCTATGAGCCAATACGCTACGGTGTTCGACTCCCGTCACAGGTTGATGGCAATCCTTGCACGGGAGGGTGAGTTTCCGGCTTTCAAATGCAATAAACATGGCTGTTCTTCCTGTCAGAGGTCAAAGCCGATTGGCGCAGACATCGCAATCTTGCGGTGTCTGCGCTCACCAAGCCGGCCTCATTGTTAAGTCCAACGTTCTGGTTAGGAACGCCCACGGCCAGATCCTTGAAGCCGTCTCCATTGAAGTCTCCGAAGACCACACCTGCCCCTTCAGAGGAAGCCCAATGGCGTCAGTCCTGACCGATCTGCGATCGAACAGAGGCCTCAAAGACTGGATCGGAGTCGAGTCTGATCAGGTCAGGCTGCAGCACTCGGAACGCTCTGGAAATCCGCGGTCTCAACGACCAGCTCCTGTCCTCGATAGCGAATCAAGCTGCAGTGCTCCATTGCGTCGATGAGCTCGACCAGCAATCCAAGGTAATTGACCATTGATGCGTCACCTAAATCCGGATCCCTCTTCAGTGCTGTGGCATTGGCAATCATGGTCGTGGCCTCCTTGCTGCTCGGCTTGGCTTCTCTCCGAACTCTTCACATCTGGAAAGAGCATTCGCCGTGCCAACCCGTAAAGCGGGGACTGTGGCAAGGTTTGAGAGGATGTAAGTCTTTCATTTGCGGGCAAAACAACTCATAGCGGGATATTGGATTGCGCGCTGGATTTCTTGAAACCGTTTTGGTTTTGACTATCAGGCTGATAGCTCCACTATCAGCTTGATACTTTCAGGACGCCTCCAGGTTCACTGCGATGAAGCTATCAAGATGAATCGTCGTTGCAGGCGTAGAGGGATCCCTCGATGATCGGTCGGTTCTACGCGCTCTACGCCGCGAATCGGGATGAAGAGACTGAGGTGAGACTTTTCGGGCAATGCGCAAGCCTGAGAAGTTCTACCCTGAGGTTGACCTAACCCGGACAAGCCGGAACCAAAAAGGAATCACTGGGAACACGGGGACAGTGTTGGCTGCAGATGAACGCCAAATGAACGCGAATTTTTTGCAGAGAGTTGAAGTGTGGGTTAGATGGTTGTTAAAGCTGCCGCACCTATTGCGACAGCGAGTGCAATTAAAGTTAATTCATGGTGGCCAAGCTCTCCAACCCCTCCCTCACGGTCGGGCTACTGACATTGCCGGCGTATGTCAGTAGCCCACGCGTCAGCAAGGGTTGCGGGCTGCCCGCCACTTTTAATTGCACCTTGCGACAGGTCGTGCATTGCCGGATGGCAGCTGCTTCCATATAATGAAGAAGCTCATCGAAACAGCACACCAAACGAGATATGAACCCGAGACTGCTCGCCATTGCTGGTCCGCTTCAAGAAGCGGTCTTCTCGCTGGCTGACCAGGTTTGTATTGGTCGAGATTTCTCCAACCAGATTTGTCTTGCAGATATGTCGGTGTCGCGGTGGCATTGCTTGATCAAGAGTGAGGCAGGACGGTTCACGATCAGCGACCTCGGAAGCCGGAACGGTACCATCGTCAACGGACTACCTGTCAAAGAACAGATCCTCGAACATGGGAATCGGGTCCAGGTTGGGGAGTTTCGTTTCCTCTTCCTCCTGGACGAGGAAGTTCCCCCTATCTCAAGTCAAGTTCAACTCGACGACGGAACTCTGGTGGCTCGATCGGCCATTCAATTTTGTAAGGAAAATGCTCTCTACCCGGACAGAGTGCTAGCGACGCTTCCCCCAACCGCCCGCACAACTCGGGATCTGAATGCATTGCTAAAGATCAGTAGGGTCATCAATTCGATTCGAAAACGGGAACCGCTGCAGCGGCAGCTGCTGGAAATGGTTCTTGAAGTGATCCCGGCAGAGCGCGCTGCGATCCTCCTTGCTGAAAGGGGCCAGCCGGAGTTCACCTCCGTTTTTGGCATAGACAAGGATTCCGGGCCAGATCGACCGGTTCGAGTCAGTCGTACGGTCGTTCATCAAGTCATTCGAGAAGGGGTTGCCATCTTGAGCAACGACATTCTGGAGACGGCAGACGGCGGCATTGCTGAGAGTCTTGCCACTTCTCAGATTCATTCCTTGCTCTGCGCGCCGATGGCGATCTTTGACCAGGTGATGGGTGTCATCTATCTGGACACGGGCAATCGGAGTGTGCGTTTCGACCCGGACGACCTCCAGTTGTTAACTGCAGTCGCCAGCATGGCGGCTCTTGCACTCGAGAATGTCCGGGACCGAGAAGAATTGGAAAGCGAGAATCGGCGACTCCAAGCAGAGGTGGAAATCCAGCACAGCATGGTTGGGGAAAGCCTGAGAATGCGTGAAGTCTATCAATTCATCGGAAAGGTTGCGCCCACTGACTCAACGATTTTGATCGGAGGAGAGAGCGGCACCGGCAAGGAACTGGTGGCGCGCGCCATTCATTTGAACAGCCTGCGTGCAGCCGGACCGTTTGTGGGCATCAACTGCGCCGTACTTACAGAATCGTTGCTAGAGAGCGAATTGTTTGGCCATGAAAAAGGAGCTTTTACGGGAGCCATTGCCCAGAAAAAGGGCAAGCTGGAAGTCGCTGAGGGCGGCACGGTTTTTCTGGATGAAGTAGGTGAACTGGCCCCGACGATTCAAGCAAAGCTTCTGCGCGTATTGCAGGAAAGAGAATTCGAGCGCGTCGGAGCGACCCGGCCAATCAAGGCGAACATCCGGCTTATCGCCGCGACCAACAGGGATCTTCTCGAAGCTGTCGGAACAGGAACGTTTCGCCAGGACCTTTATTACCGGCTCAATGTGGTCTCCCTGACAATGCCGTCGCTCAGGGAGCGGAGCGAGGACATCCCCTTGTTGGCAAGGTATTTCGTCGGGGAGTCCAGCAAGAGGTCACGACGCCGAGTGATGGGAATATCGGCGGAAGCGATTGAGTGTTTAATCCACTACGACTGGCCGGGCAATGTGCGGGAACTTCAGAACACAATTGAGCGTGCCGTGGTACTGGGCTCGACCGAACTGATACTAGCGGAGGATTTGCCAGAAGTGGTCCTAGAAAAAGGGCCTCTTACAGATGTCCCTGTCACCAAATTCTACGAAAGAGTGAAAGAAATGAAGAGGAATCTGGTTCTCACGGCAATGGAACGGGCAGCGGGAAACTACACTGAAGCTGCGGAGTCTCTCGGAATGCATCGAAACAACCTGCACAGGCTGATTCGAGAATTGGGTTTAAAGATCTCGCGGAAGAAGGGATAGGTAATGCTGCCAAGGGATTGGCCAATGGTGACTTAAACTCGGTGAATCCAAGGATTGCTTGCAGCCCACCCAAAGACGCACTCAACAACGCCTGTCTGGACCGGCACCGCGAGCAACTTAACCCGTTGAACGATGCCTGACGATCACGGGCCTGCCCCAGAAGGGACGAGAGTAATGGGTGAACTCCGACGCATCAACGTGAAGCGCAGGGCTTCAATCATGTTGTCCTGCTCCCAGGGCGACGTAGCAGTTGGCCGCCGCTCGCTTGGATTGGGCTCCCGTAGTTCTTCCTTTCAGGCTTAGTGAGAAAACCTGGTGGTCTGATCATGAAAAGTTCTCTTGTCCGAGTCGCCGGAGTTGGCCTTCTGGGACTAGCCCTGCTCATATCGCTTCAATTCGGTTTGGGGGCCCAACAGGCGGGGACTCCTCAGGTTGTTGAGGAACTGGAGCCCATTGTGGTCGAAGGACAGCCCCTGGCGTCAAACGTCCAGCGGTTGATCCAGGCCCTGGAGTTCTTGGGCGCTCCTCTGCCAGCGGAGACGAAAAGCTCTTTGCAGGCTGCGGGGCGAGCCCGAGATGCCCGAAAGATTCAGCAACTGCTGGACCCGCGTGTGCTGTTTGTCGTGAGTTTGAACCCTGAGGTTCGAGTCAAAGTCACACGCGGCCCGGCTGCTTCAGTTCTCCGGCAAAGTGGGTTTACGCCTTTCCTGGTCAAAGTGATCAATGAGAGCACCACGACTCAGCCCTTGAGGATTACCAGTCCTCAGTCTGGCCCTGTTTATGCCGGTGTAGCGAAACTAAGCATGGAGAGAGAAAGGCAAGAACATCTTCGAGAGAACGAGAACGTTAACCGGGATGATCGGTTTTTGCAGGTCGAAATGTTCTCTAGTCCTCCGATGACCGCCAACTTAAGCGGCTTAGAAGTCGAGTACGCCTTGGCACTGGTCTACAGCAGTGAAGCCGGTCAGCGTGAAGCGATCATCGGTTTTGATGTTGGCCAAGGCAACCAGGATCTGGGCTTCCGCGGGGAATTGCCGGTACTGTTCACGATTCGCCCGGCCGTGCCCGTACGGCTTTCCATTCGGGATCACGATGGAAAGCCGACCACCGGTCGCTTCACATTTTTCGACCGCTCAGGTCACGTTTATCCCCCGCAGGTCAAACGCCTGGCTCCTGACCTTTTCTTTCAAAAGCAAATCTACCGGCATGATGGAGACACGGTTCTGCTCCCGCCCGGCGAATTCAAGATGTTCTACGGCCGAGGGCCGGAGTACCGTTGGCTGGAACGAATGGTCACCGTCTCTACCCAAGGTAAGCACACAATTCAAGTGCAGTTGGAGCGGTGGGTCCATCCGATGGCTTACGGCTACTACAGCGGCGACCATCATATTCACGCAGCCGGCTGTGCTCACTACATGTCACCCACTGAAGGCGTGCTGCCATCGGATATGTTTCTGCAGGTTAGAGGGGAAGGACTGAACGTCGGAAGCATTCTGACCTGGGGCCCCGGTTTCAATTATCAGCGGCAGTTCTTCTCTCAAAGTGTTGATCGCATCAGTGAACCGTATTGCCTCATGAAATACGACATTGAAGTCAGCGGATTTGGTTCAGAAGCCCTTGGCCATGTCTGCCTGCTGAACCTTAAAGAACAGGTTTATCGCGGTGCGGATGGGATCAGAGGCTGGCCAACCTGGACCACTCCGGTGTTGCGATGGGCCAAGGCACAGGGAGCAGTGACCGGCTATGCGCACTCGGGAAGCGGTCTTCAGGTGAATCCAGCCGCCGCCGCCAAACGTCTCATGGCTGAACTGGATTCCAATAAGGATGAGCGCATTGGGCCCAATGAAGCCTCCGGAGGTCTGCTGCCCAACGACTTGGCTACGATTGACCTCAATCAAGATGGAGCCGCGAATGAGGCGGAGCTGGTCAAGTCCTTAGACCGCGTGGCAGATCAACTGCCGAATCTGGCGGTCCCGGAACTCAACAGCGTGGGGGCGCAAGAGATTTTTGTCACGACGGCTCTGGGTGTTTGCGATTTCATCAGCGCGATGGATACCGCACGGCTCCTGGAATGGAACTGTTGGTACCATCTTCTCAATTGTGGTTTCCCGCTGAAAGCGGCTGGCGAGACCGACTTCCCCTGCATGAGCGGCACTCGCGTCGGACAGGGCCGCTCTTACGTGCAGCTTGGCAAGGTGGACCGCATTGACTACAAAGCCTGGTCTGAAGGCCTGGCTCGCGGGCGCTCTTATGTTTCGGATGGCTATGCTCACGCCCTGCAATTTACCGTAAGCGGCAAGTCAGCCGGCGATGAGGTGAGCTTGTCTCAACCGGATACAGTGAAGATTTGTGCCAAAGTCGCTTTCTCGTCGCAGACTCCCTTGGAAGTTGCAAACGGAGGGGTCTTTCCCGCCCGGGGAAAGAGGTTGATTGGTGATACGGTGAATTTTCACGAGCCGCTCTCGTCCGCCGATTCGACCCCGTTGGACCCACGACTGAGACTGGTAGAGCTGGTCGTCAACGGTCAGGCGGTGGCCTCGAAAAAAGTGCCTGCAGATGACCGGCTGCACGAGCTGGAGTTTTCGGTAAGAGTGGATCGAAGCAGTTGGGTGGCTGTGCGGCATTTCCCGCAAATGCATACCAATCCGGTAAACGTGCTGATCGGCGGTCAGCCGATTCGTGCTTCGCGCAAGAGCGCGTTGTGGTGCATCGCCGCCATTGAGCAGCTTTGGCGGGCGCGAAACGAAAAAATTGCCGCTCACGAACGGGAAGAGGCACGCCAAACCTTCTGGAGCGTGATAGACCGGTATCGCCAAATTGCTAAGGAAGCAGCGGGTGGAACTTAGAATCAAAGAACGAGTGGGCGGTGGAGTCTTCCCTGCCGGCATTTAGTACTGCGATTCGAATTTACTGGGGATCGCAAATCATAGTGACAACTCCCGTGTGTGCCTGTTCGCTGCGTTCCTAGGCTCGACTCGGCTCCCCTCGCCCCAACGCGGGAGAGGGGTTGGGGGTGAGGGGGAATCCGATAGAGTGAATCAGTACGCGGAATCCAGCGCTGGATGAGGATTCTAGAGCCCTGCAGGATCAATCAGCCGTTGTTTGCCCCCTCAC
>JAKEER010000389.1 GCA_022616615.1 Acidobacteriota bacterium | reverse complement strand
TCGGGAAAGGCTCCCTTGCCTAGCAATGTCGTAGTGACGGGAGCATTCAGCTTCTCCGCCAGCTTCCGCAGCATTTCAGACGCATCCGAAATAATCGCGCCGTGGCCTGCGAGCAGGACGGGCCGCCGCGACTTGCTGAGCGCCTCGGCAATGTCGAGCACGCCTTTTTGATCGAAGGAGCTGTTGATCTGGTAGCCAGGCAGATCCATCTCGGCGTGCAGTTCTCCGGAAAACGGGCCCTGCGTGATGTCCTTGGGAAGATCGATCAGCACCGGACCCGGACGGCCTGTGTTCGTAATGTGGAACGCTTCGCGCACCACGCGCGGGATGTCGTTGGCGTTCTTTACCAGGTAGCTGTGTTTGACAATCGGCATGCTAATGCCGAACACGTCCGCTTCCTGGAAGGCGTCCTTCCCGAGCATGCTAGTGATGGTTTGGCCCGTCAGTACGATCATCGGCACTGAGTCCATGTGTGCTGTCATAATTCCCGTCAGGGTGTTGGTTGCACCTGGACCGCTTGTTACCAGCACGACTCCAGGCTTGCCCGTGGCCCGAGCGTAGCCGTCCGCCATGTGGGCAGCGCCTTGCTCGTGACGCACCAGGATCAGCTTGATCTTCGTCTTGGTGGTCACCAGCGCATCGAAGATTGGGATAGCCGCTCCACCGGATAGGCCGAAAATATACTCGACACCTTCATTTTCAAGGCATCGCACCAAAGCCTGCGCGCCGTCCAGGGTTTTCAGGATCATTATGGTTAGCCTCCCCCCTTCTATCCCATCCATTCCGAAGAATGGCCACCATACGCCACTTTTCGGCCCCCTTCAAGCCAAAATATACATTTTTTCTGGCAAGTCTGATCCTTCCCGGATCATGACCCCCAAAAACAACCTTATTTTTCCTAGAAATCGACCCAGAGAGCTATCGTGGCAACAAAAACTGCGCGAAATAACGACAAACAAGACCAACGCATTTCGGGGAGCCGATTTTTTTGAGCTAACGAGAGAGAGTCTGTTCAGGAAAGGATGCAGCAGTCCAGGAGAGCTTTTCCTGGGACGGTGGAATCTCTCGGTTCGGCTACCCTTGTTTTATCGCAGGCTAATTAGCCAAGGGCTGCCGCCCTTGATATCCCCGAGACGCGACGGGTGAGAGCCCGAAGCGCCAGCGAGGGAAATTTCGACTGACCCTCGCTCGCGCTTCGGGCTTTCTGGCCTCCGTGAAACGAGCACAAAATTCTCGTTGTAACGCACATAATCGGCTAATTACAGCTGTGCGTCTCTGATCCAAGAGCGAAGGCGCGCCAAGTCCCGCCTGATCTCGGCCAGCAGTTCCGGCTCATCGACTGGTTGCGGACGGTTATGCTTGCCGTACTCGAAATGCATGGAGACTGGCCCAGCAAAGCCGATCTCTTTCAGATACCCAAAGAATGTCTTGAAATCGACCATGCCTTGACCAAGCGGGCAGAACTCGGGTTTCCACCCATCACCCTGTTTGGTCCAGAAAAAGTCTTTGAGGGCCAGCATCTGAATGCGCGAGGCGGCCGCCAGCAGTCGAAACCCGCTCCTCCAGCCTCCCAGACCTCCTTCGATAGTCGCGTGAGCCACGTCGAAGTTGGAACCCATCCACCTTGCATCCTGCGCTTTCACCAGTTCGTAGACCTCCCAAGGTGTTGCCCCCAGCTCGAAACCCGAATGGTTGTGAATTCCGGCAAACAGTCCGTACTCCTTGTTCATCGCGGCGAGTTCACTCAATCGAGTCTGCAGCTCGGCAATGCGCTTGATGGGATCGCGTGATCCCTCCCACTTCTCGCCATCGCGGCGGTAACGACGGATGCCAAGCGACGAAGCGGTCTTGAGAATGCTCCGGGTTACTGGATCGCGGGCGTCTTGGATGCGCGTCGTAATCATCGCTATCGGCGCGCCAGCCCTTTTGAGCGACTCAAAGGCTTTGGGCAGGTCTTGCTCCACCCGCTCAGGAAGCACATGACCGCCGGGCCGCACCGTCAGGTCAGTGCCGTCGAAGCCCAGCGAAGCCGTGCTCTCCGCCAGATGGTCATAGTCCTTGATCCAGGCGAGATGCTTCGAGAAAAGACAGACTACGGGCTTCTTAGGAGCGTCGGAGAAAAGACTTGAAGCTGGCTTTAGCGCTGTGTTCAGCAGTATCGCGCAGGTAGCGCGCTTAAGGAAACCTCTGCGATCATGATCTGTATTCATGGGGGACCTCACAGGCACGGCGGGCCAGCCCGTGCGCCATTGTTGAAAAAGGTCGAATGTCCAGAGGCCTTTCGAGCCTACCTGGGAGCGCGGACGTCCCGTCCGTCCCTCGCGCCCCGGCGCGGTGCCCATGCGGACGGGGCGTTCGCGCTCCCAGGTGTCTAGCGCATCAGCATGTGGCTAGACGCGTCAGAGGGCTGCGGGACAAAAGCTCTGGTGGCTCTTAACGCAACGTCTCGATTGGCGAAAAGGCCAGCGTCCGAGTTCGGCGTTCCACCCAGAGCGCGACAGGTCGCTTCAAGTGGCTGAATTCGACCAGCACTATTACGCCGCTGCCTTCGGTCTTGGATTCGAGAATCCGGCTTGGTCCGATCTTTCCGTAATACCCGCTGCCTCCCCAGTCGGCCATGAAGTCCTGGTAGGTATAGCCTTTGGTGGGCCCCCATATCCGATAAGCCTGCTGGAAATTTCCCAGTTTTAACTCGTCCAGAAACCTTTGCACCAGCCATTCTTCACGGATGTTCGCAAATCTGTAGATGAGCAGGATGACGGCAACGGCACCCATAGCGAATAGAACTGGAGGCCGGAGCAGTGGACTTTTCTTCAACAACATAAGAGCGAACCGGGTATTGGAGGCGAGCAGCGAGAGAATTCGGGTGACGAAGGGAACGTCGGGTTCCGTCAAAGTCAGAATCAGAGCGTTCAGCCAACCGGTGGCGTAAGCCAGTGGTGGAGGTACTGAGCCGCTTCTTGCTCCCGATGCCGCAGCCAGCGCCACAGGCGCGCTGGCGCGGCATCAGGAAAGATCGTAGTGGAAGCTTGGCCCACCGGCTGACACCGGTGGTTGGCTCAAAGCGAACGACTTTGACGGGGCCCCGAGGGAAACGCTGGCTGTCAAGGCTTGAGAAAGCCCATGCCGGCATGCTAAAGGTTTCGCAAACGGCTTTAGACCGGGTCCCCCAAGCCGGCGGGGAAACCCTTAGAGCTGCAAAAAAAGGGGAGAGCGAACTTCCTCGCTGTCAGCAAGATCCGCACCCGGAGCGGCTCGCGTGGGCACTCGCCCTCCCACTCCAAGGCTTTCACAGTTTCTCACGCCTCCGGGGCCCACGCGGGGCCACGCGTCCCCTGAGTACGAATTCGCAATTTGCAGCAGGGACGCGTGGCTACCGTCTCCCATCTCCCGCCGCCAACCATGATCTCTGCTCCCTACTTCTCCACTCTCAGATTGTTCTTCACTGAGAAAACGCCGGAGACGCCGTTCGCTTGAATGTTAGCGATGTTCTTGTCCGCTTCGTTGGCGACCACGCCTTCCAGCGTCACGTTTCCGTTTTTCACGATGATATGAATGGGAGGTACTGAGCGGATGCTGTAACGCTGCAGTGCAGTATGACCGTAAATGGCGCGATATACCGCGATACGGATCCGGTCGTCGTTCGGCGACACTGGAAGCGCCTCAATGTTGTTCGTTACTCTCTCCACTCCTTCAATGTCCTTAACAACATTTTCCGCACTGCTTTTGAGCGTTGGACGGACAACTTGACCCGACAAAGTCACGTGGCCGCCGTCAACCCGAAACTCGAGATTGTCAAAAACATCATAGTAAGGGAGCATGACCAGCTCGTGCCGAACCTCACGTTCCAACCGCCGCTGCACTTGGGCCGGATCGCGTCCTGCCTGGACTTTCGGTTTAGCGTCCTTCGGATCTTTCACTGCAGCCGGATACCAACTGGGCACAGTGGATAGAGCGATGATAAGAAGTATTCCCAGAACAGCGGTGTTTTGCCATCGACCTTTCATGTTTCCTCCTTTCACCGGCTGAGAGCCGGTGTCCTCGTATTCAGGTCCGCCATCTGTGGGCGAACCTGCCGTCAAACCGGTCGTTGGGATGGCATACTGATCCTGCAAGTTGCCTTCATTCAGCTTACCGCACTGCGGCCCGAGGGCGGTGCAATATTAGCCAGTGCTGAAGCTACATCAGGGCTTGGGGCGGGGCAGGCTCATCCGGCGACCCGGCGTTGGTTAGGGGCATCCGAATCAGGAGCAGCGCCATTCCCAGAAGCACTAATACGCCCAGCGCATACGACTCATTGTGGAAGTCAGGGATGCTACCCGGAGGCAGAAATTGCATCGCCGACCATACAAGCCCGATGAGCGCCTCGCCAGCAATCAGCCCCGACGCGGCGAGTATTCCTGCGTTCTCCACGCGTGCGAGCTGGGCATCGTTGTATCCGCGCCACCGGGCAACCATGTCGGCAACCCAGCGAACGACACCGCCCAGGAAAATGGTGAACGTTGTCCCGAACGGAAGATACATGCCGACGGCAAACAGCATCGGGCTCTTCACCTGGACCATGATCATCGTGATTCCGAGACACATCCCGGTCACTACCAACGGCCAGGGCATATCGCCTCCCACGATACCGTCAGCCAGCATGGCCATCAGGCCGGCCTGCGGCGCCGGCAGAGCTTTCCCTCCAAAACCAACACCCCCCTGGCGGAGGTCGCCTTCATGCAGCAGCCACAGCGGGAAATACATCACAGCGCTGGCGATGACCACGGCAATCAGCTCGACGATCTGGATGTTGCGCGGTGTGCCTCCGAGAATATAGCCGACCTTGAAGTCCTGCAAAAGCTCGCCGGCAACTGCCGAAGAAACACACACGACGGCCGCAACACCAAGCACCACGGCCACCCCGGCGGGCCCCGTGAACCCCAGCGCCACCATCAGCAAGGCTGCGATAATCAGCGTTGAAAGCGTCAGGCCTGAGATTGGGTTGTTGGAGGACCCGATCACGCCAACCAGGCTGCCCGATACAGTCGCAAAGAAGAACCCAATCACAATCATCACGGCCGCGGCTACCAGCGCAGCCGCCATGTTCCCGGAAATGTACTGGTAGAGTCCAATCATAAGAAAGAACATCAGGGCGATCAGCGACAGCACAGTTTTGGAGCTCATGTAGCGTTCGGTGCGGCCCAAGGATTCGAGCGCCGGGCCTCCGCTTCGCAACTCGGCGAATGCCCGCCCCAGCCCGACGGACAGGCTCTTGCGCATCCGGAACAATGTGTAGCCCGCGCCAACGATCATCCCGCCGACTGCAATTGGTCGCACGATGAAACGCCACAAAGCGGCAGCCATGCCATCCCAATTGGTGACGCCGCCGGTCGTGTACGACGGCGCGAGCTGAGGTCCGAGGAAGAATACGAGTAGCGGGACCATCAATCCCCATGCAAAGACGCTGCCGGCGAACTGCAACGCAGCCAGTCGCGTTCCAATGATGAAGCCAACCCCCAGCAGCGACGGGCTAATGTCCGGAGCTGCCACCGACGTGACTCCGCCGGCCGCGGCCGCCTGGCTCGGATCTGCGGCGCTCAGGCGTACCCGGCTCTGGCCGAGTGCGCCCACTCCGATCTCGCCGAACTGGTGATCGGGCGCGTACAATCGGAACCGGCCCGCGATGTAGACGCCAGCACCGATCACGATGTTGTAAAAAAGGAACTTTACCGCCTGCGCACCGCGTGCGCCGGCTTTGTGGATCTCGGAGGCGGCCACCGATTCCGGGAACGGCAGTTCTGGGTCCTCGACCATAACCCGGCGCACGAGTGAGACGAACAACACGCCGACGATGCTCCCGACGAGCATCAGCGCGGTCGACTTCCAGTAGGCATCCCCGCCGCTGAACGACGACCAAGCTTTGGCGATGACAAATGCGGGTAGGGTGAAAATCGCGCCCGCTGCCACCGACTCGCCAATGGAGCCTGCCGTGCGGCAGATATTCTCTTCAAGCACCGACCCTTTGAAGGCGCGCAGGGCAGCCATACCAATTACGGCTGCCGGGTAGGTGGCGGCAATTGTGATGCCAGCCCGCAATCCCAAATAGGCGTTCGCTGCGCCCAACACCATCGTCAAGACTAGCCCGATAAGCACCGCGCGCAGCGTTAACTCCGTCATCTCCATCGTTTCAGGTACGAACGGCTGATGTCTCTTCGGCTTCTCGATCATGAGCGGTTTCCTCGCTGACGGACCCTGCGAGCTGAGTCCGGCTGTGGTGAGATCTACTGTGGCGTGAATCTCTTAGAAGTTGACAGGCAAAGTAGCATCGGGCCAAAGAGCGCGTCAAGACAAAGTTGCTCTCAAACTTAGTCACCGAAGAAGCAAGCCGGCTGAATCCTGCCGAAGGATCGCTGGCCACGTCTTCACGCTGGCAGCCTGACCTGGAACAGCCGGAAAATTTTCCTAAACAAACGTAACCTGATGCCGATGAGTCGATTAGTTCATAGAAAGGGGATCTGCAGGAAAAGATAGCGAGAGTCGGCCAGCGAGACACTTAGAGCAGGCTACTCAGCCGTTCATCTCGACAGATCTCTTGACAATATTGAACTTAATTCTCTAGACTGACTCCACTTTTGCCTTGCAAGGAAGGTTTGCCGTGATCAAGCTAGATATCATTAACCAGGTCGTTGAACGCACTGGGATCTCCAGAAGCAAAGCGGAAACGGCGGTCGACTCTGTTTTCGAGGCGATGAAGTCTGCGCTGAAAAAGGATGATCGGATTGAGCTTCGCGGTTTCGGTGTTTTCACCATCAAGCCCCGGAAGACAGGAATCGGAAGAAATCCGCGGACGGGCGAGGAAGTCTCTATACCCCCCGGCAAGGCGGTTCGCTTCAAGCCAGGTAAGGATCTGCAGTCCGTCTGATGCCGGAAAGCCAGCGCAGTTCTCGAGTGACTGTTAATTGATTGATTAGAAAGAAAGGCGAGTCTCGCGGCTCGCCTTTTTTGGTTTTGAACCTTCGATCTCCAGTTTCCTCAGCGATCTCACATGATACTCTGAGGGTCTATATCGATGTGAATCTTGCTTGTCTCTAAACCTTCCTTTTCTGCCAGCTTGAAACTCTGCTTCAGCATGTCGCGCAGTTGCAGTCGGCTTTTGGCCTTAATCAGCAGTTGAAATCGGTGCTCACTCTTTAGCTTGGCCAACGGAGACAGTGTGGGCCCGAGCAGGCGCATCTGCCCGGCAGCCAGCGTCTTAACAATCTTTCCGAAGGCGGTGATGAGCCGCGCCGCCTTGTCGAGGTTCCGGTCGCGCGCGAGAATGTTTGCCAAACTGGTAAACGGTGGATAGTGCATCATCTGCCGGAACCGTATCTCTTTGTCAAAGAACCCCTCGTAATCATGCTGCGCCACGAGCTTGAGGCAGTAATGTTCCGGGTGAAACGTCTGGATTAGAACTTGGCCCGGCAGTTTGCCACGTCCAGGACGGCCGGACATTTGGCTTAGCAGGTGGAACGTGCGCTCGGCGCAACGGAAGTCGGGAAAAGAAAGGGAGCTGTCCGCCGATAAGATCCCGGCCAGCGTGACGTTGTGAAAGTCATGCCCTTTGGAAATCATCTGAGTGCCCGTTAGAACCTCGGTTTCGCCTTTCTGGAAGCTACGCAGGATGGTTGCATGGGCATTCTTCTTCCGGGCAGTGTCGCGATCCAGACGGGCAATGCGCGCTTGCGGAAAGAGTTTCTCGAGCAGCGCCTCCACTTTCTCGGTTCCCTGGCCTTGAAAATAGAGATGCTCACTCGAGCAGCGCGGACACAACTTCGGAACCCTTTGTTCGTAAGAGCAATAGTGGCAGACCAGCCGGTTGGCGGCGCGATGAAACGTCAGCGAGATGCTGCAATTGCGGCACTGGATGTTCTGCCCGCAACTGCGGCAGAGCACGCTAGCCGAAAAGCCTCGCCGGTTTAGCAGAATCAGCACCTGCTCTTTGCGCTCAAGCCGCTGCTCAACTTGAGCTTGCAGTGCGTCTGAAAAGATCGTGGTTTTGCCTGAGGCTTTGAACTCTTCTCGCATGTCCACTAACGTTACCTCCGGCAAAGGACGCGACTGGACGCGCGACACCATGCGCAAGTAGCGGTACTTGCCTGATCGCGCATTATGGAAAGTCTCAACGGCGGGTGTGGCCGACCCCAACAACACCAACGCCTTGGCCAGCTTGCCGCGCACGAGCGCAGTATCGCGCGCATGATAGCGCGGGCTTTCCTGCTGCTTGTACGAGGGATCGTGCTCCTCGTCTACGACTATCAGGCCTAGGTTCTCCAGCGGAGCGAAAACAGCCGACCGGGTGCCTACTACGACGCGCGCCTCGCCCCGCTTGATTCTCCACCACTCATCGAAGCGTTCTCCATCGCTCAAGCCGCTGTGCAGGATGGCAATGCCGCGGCCCAGGCGCTGGCGGAATTCTTCTGCAACCCGCGGTGTCAGCCCAATTTCGGGCATCAACATGAGGGAGGTTTTGCCGCGTTTCAATGCTGCCTCAATGAGGCAAAGATAAACCTCTGTCTTGCCGCTACCAGTCACTCCGTGCAGCAGCGCGGGCACAAAGAAAGCGCTGGACAACGCTTCGACGAGTTCCCTGATCACGCTGAGCTGTTCGGCCGTATGCGGGCGCGGGCCCGAACCGGAGAGGCCGGCGAGACCGCGAAGAGGATCGCGTCGGATTTCTTCTTGGGAAAAAACAATCAGGCCTCGCCGTTGCAAACTGTTCAGCGCCGAGGCCGAGATCGACAGTTCTTCAAGCAGCGCCGAAACCGGAGCCGGCCCTTGCCGCTCCTTCAGACTCTGAAGGACTTTGCTTTGCTGCGCGGTCAGTTTCAGCGCTTCAAGGGTTGCCCCTGCTCGCAAGGCTACGCTCTTCTGAAAGCGCGGAGTCACGGTGGGCTCTGCCAGCTGGTGTTGAATCTGCACCCACTGGTTGGCAACCAGCGAACGCCAGTTGCGTTCGCTGACCTCGAATCCGGCGCGCTGTACCAGTTGCTTCAGCTCCATCGATTCATGCTCGCTCAGGATCTGCAGAAGCTGCCGTTCCTTGAGGGACAATTCGGCTGTCTGCTCATCACGCTCAAGCGCGTCCAGTCCGGCCTGCATGAGCACAACAGATTTCTGAGTCCTAAGATTCGTCTTCGGCGGCAGGCAAGCCCGGAGTACTTCACCCTTGGAAGCGAAGTAGTAGTCCGCGACCCATTCCGCGAGTTGAAACAACTCAGCTGAGATCAGGATCGAACGGTCAATGAGCTCCACGACCTCTTTGAGAGCGACGCTGGCGGGAAAGTCCTCGGGAAGATGCTCAAGCCTCCTGACGACAAAGCCGATGATCTTGCGGTTCTGAAATGGCGCCAGCACTCTTTGTCCTGGCTGCGCTTGATGGAAAATGGCGGGTGGGCAACGGTAGGTGAAAGTCTGGAGCAGAGGCAACGGCAGCGCAACTTCGAGGAACATACTGCTCTCTTACCGCAAGTGAATCAATTTGAGAAGGAGTTTCTGGAACAAGCGGCAATCAGAGGCTAAAACGTTAGGGATGTACTGCCGTGCATCCGTGTAGTCGTTTCCGAAACCGTCGCAGAAGCAGCACGGCTCTCATTATTCTTGCCGGCGCGCTTGACAAGTCAAAACATCAATCTTATTTATACGCCCGGCATGAGACAGGCCGCAAGGCCACTGACAATCAAGATCTGGAGGATGAAAGAATATGCTTGCACTGGCACGAAGAAACCCTATCAACGACGTTTTTGCAGAGTTCGACAACTTGTTCCGACGCAGTTGGGTTTGGCCCGCACCGCAAGAGAACCTGACGTTCGCGCCCGAAGTGGAGTCTTACACGAAGGATGACCACTTGGTTTACCGCTTCGCGATTCCCGGTGTGGACGCTAAAGATGTCCATATCTCAACAGCCAACAATCGGCTCACTGTCAAAGTCGAGAGAAAGGCTCCATCCAACGTCAAGGAGGGCGATTGGCATTTCCAGAGCTTCTCTTATGGGAAGTTTGAGCAGACCGTACTTCTGCCCAGAGGAACGGATCCCGACGCGATCAGCGCGACCTTCAAGAATGGCGTTCTGGAAGTGACAGCCCCGCTGCCCAAGGCAACTTTGCCTAAGAAGATCGAAGTGAAGGAACTTGCCGAAGTTGCTGGTTGAGGCGCTACTCTCCGCCACCTAGCGGTCTCCGGGTCAGCCGCCGCGCATGTCAGCGGTCGGCTGGACCCGGCTGGTTAGGCGTCTTTCCACCGGCGTTGTTTTCTCGTTTCCAACCTGCCACACGTCGGCGAACGATTCCACCCAACAACGCTCCAAAAACTTTCAGAAGTGGCACCAAGTACCAATAGCGCTTGCGAAGGTAGCGAGCTGACAGACGATTAGACCATTGCTCGGCAGCCGCCTCCCCGCTTGGGGCTGGTGCACCGATGGTGGCATCCAGATGGTGGCCGATCTCGTGGAATAGTGTGTCTGCGAATAACATTTCCCTGATTAAAGGACTTTCATTGCCACCCCAGGGGTATCAGCAATGACTTTGTCGACAACAATTTCAATCCACGCTGGTTCACCCTGGTATCGGTAGTGATAGAATCCGCCACACTCCTCTCGGCGATACTTTTTACCTTTGACGCGGCGTGTCTTTCCGCGACCTACCCCAGCAGCATTCGTCAGAACTACCGACTGCAGTCCTGATTGGTAGCGCTTTGGTAAGCTTGAGAGAAGTTTCTCGACCGTGCGTAGAATGCTACTTGGTGGCTTGTAGTTCTTATAGTTCTCGCAAATAGTGACCAATGTCGTTTAGAAAGCCTAACTTCTCCTCTAGCGTGACTCCGGCGGGCTTCAGTCTCGCCCGCGAACTCACTCTCTCCGTCTCGGCGTCTCTGCGGTTTGCCTTTATTGGTAGCAGCTCTGCTTGTGCTACGGACCTACAACCGCGATCATCACCTGGCTGCTGGAAACATTGTGGGCGAAATCTTCAGCGAATATCTCCAGCGCATACTGGCCGGTTGCCATCTCTGGCGGCAGGACGATGTGTCCGACGCTTGCTTTTCCTTGAGGATCCCAGCGGGCCTCTCCAGGTTCGAGATTGGCCACGCGCAAGCGAATACGCCGCGTATCGGCGTCGCTCTGAACTCTAATTTGCACGGTGTCTCCAGCCCTGTAGGTCGCACGGTCTATACGGGCCTGGATGGTAGGGGAGCGGCTATCGATGACGAAACTTTTCTTCTCCTCATACACCCGCCCGGCCTCGTCTCGCAGGATCAGACGGCAATGATACACGCCATCCACCATCTCCTTGGGCGCGAGAAATCGCGTCTGCCAAACCTGCTCACGCGGCAAGTAGCGCAGTCTCTTGATGAGGCCAAAGGGAAAAATGGCCGTAATGCTGCGGATGTCCGGATCGGTGCGCACACGCAGAATGGGGTCGCCAGGTTTGATCAACCGCGGCCTAAGCAGCGAGCGCGGAGCCGCCAGAAACGAAGTGTAGGGCGTGACAAACTTATACTTCTTTGAGAGCTGGATCACTTCTTTGATGCTCTCGGCGTCTTCGCCTGCCATCTCGATTTTTCGCAGCAGAAAGTCAACTCGTGCCTTGGCCCAGTTGCGCGGGATAAACAGATGCTCCACAGCGTCGGTGGGAAGATCGATGGATCTCTTGATCTCTGCTTGGCCGGATGGTTGGCGCGCCGAAGCGGTAAAGATGACGGAGCGCAGAGGTTGGCGGTACTTCCCCACCCAGTGGGCCAGGCTTTGGTCAAACACTGGGTCTTCCGGGCTGCGATAGATCTGACTGAAGTTTTCACTGCTGGAAATCTCGAGCCGGGGATCGACCAGCGGATCGAGTGTTAGATGGTTCACAAAATTGTTCAGCTTGAACTCCGTCGCTTCAGTCTCTCCGACAAACTCGAACAACCCGCCGCTGGATTGCGCCAGGTCGCGCAGCAGAATCTTGTTGCAGTCGGTTCCGATGCCGTACGCATAGAGCTTCAGCTTCGGACCGCCGGTTGTCGTATTGGCTGAAGCGAACCACCGGGCAAGCGTCTTTGTCTCAAGAGTGCCAAGAGTCGGATTGCCATCGCTGATAAGGACAGCTCTCCCGCTGAATCCACTCTGGCTCTGATATTGGTCCAAGACTGTCTGCAGCGCCTGTTTGAGATTTGTCCCTCCCACAAGATAGCTTTGCTTGACAAGATCGAGGGCGGCGGCAATGTTTTCGCGGCTTGCATTGATGGCCGTCGGACGGAACGAGGTCACCTTGGAATTGAAGAGCAACAACTGAAAGCGGTCGCCGGGCTGAAGGTGATAGAGAATCTTCTCGAGCGCTTCGTATTGACGCTCGAGTTTGTCCCAACGGATTGAGAGTGACGTGTCGAACAGAAGCACAAATGAAGAGAAAGCTCGCTTCGCCACCGAAGCCGGAGCTATATTGAAAAGTGCGCTTGCCTGAAAGTACCCGGGTTCAGCCACCTCGCCGCCTCGCCCCGGACGTTCGAAAGCCGTTATTGGCAGCCCGGCTCGCACATGCCGGTCGTCTTTTGACCGATAGAACAAGACCGAAAGATTGCTGGGGGACCTCAGCTCATAGGTGAATACAAAATCATCAGCGAAGGTCACATTGCTGCCTTCATAATGCGCCCGAATCTCATTAGCTGTTTGGCTGTCAATCACGAGCGGGAAGGCCACGCTCGTCTGCTTGAAGTTGGCCATCGGCAGCACGTGCCGTACCGTGAGGTTGATGCGCAGCCGGCCCGCCGCCTGGTTTTGAAACTGCCGGGGCTTTAGAGGGAAATAGAAGTAGCTTTGCAACCGCTCCAGGGGAAGCCGTTCGGTGTATTCCAGCTCCAGCCGTTTGGTTCCATAAGCTGGAATGGGCGTAATGCGGGCAGAGAAAAACGAGACACGGCTTCCGCCTTCTTCGCCCTGCTCGGCCTGCTGCAACAAGCCCGGATCGATGGCTTGCAAACGCAAGGCGTTGTAGATCTCTTCCGCCCGTTTGCGTTCCAGAATGACACCTGGGATCCGCACGGCCCCGTCCCAGACGCCAAAATCAGAAACCAGGGCTTCGGGGTTGATGCCAAACAAGTACTGGCCTTCGAGCACCGAGCCAACGTGGCTGGCGAAGATCTGCCGAACACTGACGCGAGCGTTCTGATTGTCTACTAGGATCGAAACCTGCATGTCTCCTAGCGAGAGCTTGGTAGCATCTGGTTTGTCGGACTCTGAAGAAGGAATCAGGACACCCGCATCGCCAAATGCCGGCAGGACGAGCCGTGAAAGGCCACAGAGGATAAGGACAATCCTGATGAATGTCATGAGTCTAATTTGCCGAGACCGGGCCAGATTCTAAATCACTCGCGGGTCGCGGTAAAGTCGGAAACCATGAAGCACAACCGCCAAGGGGCGCCAATGAACGCGAACTGAAATTGCAATGTCGAGATGCGCGGCGCCCAGCTGACTTGGACGGCTTCTGCCGTTGGTCTGTCGAAGCTTTCAAGGACTTGTGTTGAATTGAATCATTGGCGTCTATTCGTGTTCATTCGCGGTTATCTTTTTGAACCGGTAATGTACCGGGCTTTGACTGGCTGAGCACTGGCTAAAAGGCGTTCCGCTGAATCTTCACTAGGCCGCGATCGGTCCCAATCAAAATACTGTCGGCAGTGAAACCAAAGGCAGTGACGTTTTGCGAAGGCAATCCTTCCCGCAGTTGCTTCCAATGGTCTTGACTGGTTTCGTAAATTTGAACCCCTCGGTCCAGAGTGCCTGTGTAGAGCCGCCCTCCATCGACCGCCATTGCATTGGGATTAACTTCGAACCGTCCGATCGTTGCGCTGTAGTCTCTCCATTGCCCATCGGCATCCACACTTTGGATGCCACCGCCGTAGGTTCCAACGAAGAGCTGGCCATCAAGCGCGGCCAAGCCGTTCACCCAGTTGGCTGCCAGTCCTGAGTTGGCCGTGTTCCATGAGAACGCAATGCGCCCTTGCTCCAGAACGCTAATGCCGCCGAGGGTTCCCAAGTAGGTGCGCTGTCCCAACGAACTGGCGCAGTACACGTGGTTGTTGGCCAGACCATGAAGGGCAAACAGGTTTTGGACGGGCCTGTTCCCTTCAAAGAGGCTGATACCTTCTGCAGTTGCCGCAAGCCAGCGGTCCGCTGTTCCCCCAAGCCGGTGTGTCATGGCTACAGCTTTGTGAATGAGTCCTTGCTTCTCTGTAATAAAAAGCCGCAACAGTGTTCCACTATAGACAGCTAAACCGTTCGCCGTCGAGACTGCCATCTGGCCATTTGGCAGAGCCAGCAGGTGATTGACGCAAAAGACGCGGTCGTCTTCATGATGGATCAGCCGCTTGCCCCTGGGGTCGAAAACATCCAGGCCGCGATCAAAGTAGCCCACCCAGAGGTTCTGGTCCTGGTCGAAGGCCAGCGCCGAGATGTTGGTATCGGCAAGTTGGAACGGTTCAGAAAGGTCTGCGTTTGAAGCCTGCCTGATCGAGGAATCCTTTTTACCAAAGCGGTTCCATCCGCCGTGCTCCAAAGAATCTGTGTAATAGATACCGGCATCAGCCAGCGCCAGCCATCCACCCGAAAAGGGAAGTAAACTGTTGATGCGGGCAGGACCGGCGCCAGGCTTTTTCAATGAAGTGTGTTGAGACTCGGCAGGGAGCGGCTGCCCAACTTCAAGGCGATTGGTTGCCGCCACGTTCAGCGATACGAGACCTTGATCTGTGGCAGCCATGGGCTTTGAGGCTATTGCTAACGAGTGAATCGTCAGCCCTTCGGCAAAATTTCGTGAGACCTTTCCATTACGAATCTCTGTAACGCCGAGTGGTGTCCCGATGTAAAGCGCTTCAGAACCGCCGGCAATGGCGGTCACCTGATCGTCCAGCAAACTGCCGCTCTCTCCTGGCGCCTTCGCGAAGCGGGTCAGAATTCCTTGCCGATAGAGCCATGCGCCTTCGTTGAAGGTGCCAATGGCGGCTTGCTGATGATCGCCTTGCAAGGAAGTGATAAAACGGGCGCTGATGGTGGGAGTAAAATCAATGGCGCTTTCACCTCGAAAGACCAGGAGCCCGCGCTGTTTTGTTCCAACCCACAGCTCTCCGGAAGGCAAGGCCAGCAGTGCCGTCACCTCAAAGTCGCTGGCACGTTCTGCGTAGAAAAGCTCAAACTGGCTGCCATTGAAGTTCAGCAGTCCTTGAGGCCCCACAGCCATCCAGACTGCGTCCGCGGTCTTCACCAGTGCCGTCAGATGATTGCCGGGGAGACCATCCAGCGCCGTGTACCGCCGGACTTCCCGTACGCTGAGATCAAATTGCAGCAGCCCTTGATTGGAGGTTACAAAGAGGTGATCTCGATAGAAGACGCCTTCTCTGGCCTGAAGGGTGGCGGGAAGGAGCGAAAATCCGGATCGGGTCTGAGGAATGATGACTTTCGATTTCAAGTAAACCGCATGCCGATCGGCAACTGCCTGGCGGGAGGAAGTCAGCGTTTGGTCTACGCTCCGTTTGAAGCGAAGCAGCGCCAATCCGGCGCCCAGCAAAAGCAGAAGGCCGAAGGCAAGCGTTAACAGTCGTGTGCGGCCGGAGATTGTCAACGCGCGCATTACCGTAAGAAAATGACTGGCGACCGGGCACTGAAGCTATAGCATTCCCAGTTGGAGTTTCGCCGTCTCCGACATCATTGCTGGCGACCAGGTGGGATCCCAGACAAGCTCTACCTTGACGTCGGTGACGCCTTGCACGCGACTGGTCTTGTCTTCAACTTCTCCAGGCAGTGTTCCGGCAGCAGGACAAGCCGGCGACGTGAGAGTCATGCGGATGTTGACTGCGTTGGAAGGATCGATGTCCACCGTGTAGATCAATCCGATCTCGTAGATGTTGACAGGGATCTCAGGATCGTAAATCGAGCGCAGGGTTTCGACAATCTTCTCCCGCAGAGCCTCTTGATCTGCAGCCTGACTCGGCGCAGGAGCAGCAGCCGACGAAGCTGGCTTGGGCAGCTCCTGTGGGTTTGGCAAGCTTTCAGCAGGTTTGGTACTGAATTCCATTTTCATACTCCCTTCAAAATTAGGCTTCCCTCCTCCGCTGAGGAGGGGATGCCGCGGCCAACGGCCTCGGCGGGGGTGGTTGGAGAGGAGCACTAATAACGTCTGTCGGAAGCCCTCCACCCCTTCGAACCACCCCGGCAGCAGCCAACGGCTGCTGCCAGCCCCTCCTTATCCAAGGAGGGGAGTCAGGCCATTTTCATCCACTGTGGCGCGCCTCCTCATTCCGTTGAGGCTGGCTCCCGCTCGTTTTTCAAAGCCGCGTTTAGCGTGTGCCAGGCTAGCGTGGCGCACTTCACGCGCACGGGGAATTCCTTGACGCCGGAGAAAACTGCCAGCTTGCCCAGTTCGTCGCTTTCAAACTCGATTCCCGGTTTTCCGGTCAGCATCTGGTGAAATTTTTCAAACAGCACTTCTGCCTCAGCCCGCGTCTTGCCTTTGATGCTCTCGGTCATCATCGAGGCCGAGGCAGTGGAAATAGCGCAACCGGACCCTTGAAAGCGGACGTCCTTCACCACGCCGTCCTCGACGCTCAGAAACAACGACAGCCTGTCGCCACAGAGAGGGTTGAAGCCATCGGCTTTGCAGTTGGCATGCTCCAGCGTGCCGAAGTTTCGCGGATGCTTGGTATGGTCCAGGATCACCTCCTGGTAGAGGTCGCGCAAGTCCGACATCAGCCGAAAACCTCCATCACGGTGCGGATTCCATTCACCAAAGCATCCACCTCTTCCTTTGTATTGTAGAACGCAAACGACGCCCGCGCGGTTGCCGGAACTCTGAATCTGTCCATCACCGGCTGGGCGCAGTGGTGGCCGGCGCGAATGGCAATGCCCTGCTGGTCGAGAATCGTTCCGATGTCATGTGGATGGACACCCTCCAGGGTAAACGACAAAACACTGGCCTTCTCCTTCGCACGGCCCAGGATGCGCACACCAGGAATCGTCGAAATCTTCCGAGTCGCGTACTCCAGCAGTTCCTCCTCATAGTCGCTAATAGCATCGATGCCGATCGCCTGCACATAATCAATGGCCGCGCCAAGGCCGATGACACCGGCAATGTCTGGCGTACCGGCCTCGAATTTATGCGGAATCTTGTTGTAAGTGGTCTTTTCAAATGTCACTGAGGCGATCATGTCTCCGCCGCCCTGGAAGGGAGACATTGACTCCAGCAGGCGGGCCTTTCCATACAAGACCCCGATGCCCGTCGGGCCGTACAGCTTGTGCCCCGAAAAAGTGTAGAAGCCGCAATCCAACTCCTGAACATCGACCCTGCGATGCGGAATGGCTTGCGCGCCATCGACCAGGACAGGAATCTGTCGCTTGTGAGCGAGCTCGATCATGTGCCGAACCGGATTGACTGTCCCCAGGGCGTTGGATACATGCGTGATTGCGACCAGCCGGGTTCTGTCATTGAGCAGCTTCTCATACTCTTCCAGAATCACTTCGCCGTCATCGTTGATGGGAATGACGCGCAACCGGGCCCTCTTTTCTTCGCAGAGCATCTGCCAGGGCACGATGTTGGAGTGATGTTCCATGCCGGAAATCAGGATCTCATCCTCTGCCTGCAGACGCGGCCGAAGGTAACCAAAGGCCACCAGATTGTTGCCCTCCGTGGTCCCGCGAACAAAAATGATCTCCCGGTCCTCAGCAGCGTGAATCAATCGCTGCACCTTCGCGCGCACGGCTTCATACGCCTGCGTGGAGCGCTGGCTCAAGGT
>JAKEER010000388.1 GCA_022616615.1 Acidobacteriota bacterium | reverse complement strand
GGCCTGCTGCACGTCTATCCCACCATGTCGGAAGCCTTGAAGATGGTTGCTCTCTCCTTCACCAAGGACGTGTCCAAGATGTCGTGTTGTGCGGAATGAAAATCGCAAACATGCCTTCGCAAGCTCTCACTTGAGCGGCTGTGGGATGAGCTATGGAGCAGGCTTGTCAAACAGGGATCGGTCCAATCCATTGTTGAACTTGATATCCTCCATGATTTCTTCTGTCCAGGTGTTTCCCTTGATCTGACCCTGCCAGTTGGATGCGATGTACGTTCGGCAGGCGGCCAGCTTTAACCCATTAACTTCCTTATACGTCACCTTCATCAACAGTGGGTCTTTGATTCCGAAATCCATCACCGAGAAAAGGAACTGGTCAACCAGATGCGTGTCACGGCTCACATACAAAAGGTAGGTATCTTGTACAGTGCCCACCCCGGCTTCGAATCCAATTCTCACCAGATCGTAAGCCTTTCCTTTCACATTGCGCGTGCCTTCGTACTTGTGAGTAACCCCAGGGTCCAATAGCTTGAACATCATGGCAAACCAGTAAAAGTTGGTCCTCCGATTAAAACCCGCCTGCTTGAGAGCTTGAGGATCGCTGATCAGTTTTCCGTCGAGGGTGACCCAGGATTGCTTGCCGTTATGGCCTTGAATCACCGTCCCCTTCTGTTTGGGAAAGATTCGGTACTCGTGAGTCAGATATTTCGCCCACGACAGCTCCCCATCGAAGACGTATCTCTCAATCGAAATGTCAGCCTTGCCAGTCTTCTTGTCGCGATAAGTGTACCTGTACTCGACGTCTCGAAGGGACCGGAGCTTTTCCATGCCTCCAACGGTCTGGCTCATCTTCTCAATCAAGGCGCGAGCCTTCGGGTCGTCTGCTCTCAAGAGGCCGGGCAGGCCAAGGATGGATAGGAGGAGAAAAGCAGTCTTGAAAGAACCGAGATTCTTCATAATTCGTATTCGCTCCTTGTCATGAAAGACGAGACAGCCGCCTTGAGCAGCCCAGTGTACGTTCATCGCGCTCCAATTGCAGCAGCCTCACCTCAACGCACGCTTTTGACTTGGACCTCCAGCACCACATCCTGCCGGCGGTAGAGGCAGGTGCCGTTCACATCTTCACAGACATAATAAAGCGCATAGGTGGGAATCCTTACCGAACCGGACGGGGCCTTCTCGGGGCACTTCAATTCGAACTCGATGCTACGCGTTTCCTGGCTCACAACCGCTTTTGGATTAGGAACACTGAGGTATCGACTACTGACTTGCCAACCCGGAGGCGGGTCAACCCATAGCACGAGGTCTTCAACTTCGTTGTTCCAGCGGGCCTTCCTCTGTAGATTCGGGCGAAACGCCAGGTGGACGCGCAGCGATTCTCCCGGTGCGATCGCAGCAGGGACCAATGCTGTCTCCGCGCGAATGAAGCCTTCACTGTCACGCAGGACTCGTCCTTGCACATCGGGTTGTTTATGAACCGGTTGATCCATGCCGAATACCTTCAGGGGAGAAGCAAACTCGGCCCCTCCGGGTTCGACAAGCAACGGCGCCGGCTTCTCGCCACGAGCCTGGATTTCTTGACGGGCCGTGGGCACCCAGTCGTAGAACGGATAAGGCTTGTCGAGTCTTGGTCCGTATTGCTGGATTCGCCTTCTCCAGATGTATTGATTCGGGTCCATTTCCAACGCTTTCGTCCAATACTTCACGGCTCTCTGGAAATCATCTGCCCTGCGGGCGCTGGAATCGTAGCGTTTGCGATAAGCCACTCCCAGGCGAAAGTACGTCGGACCGTGGCTAGGGTCCAGACGGATCGCCTTTTCATAGGCGGCGATGGCTTCGTCAAGTTGATTCTCCGCGCCCCACACGACTAACGCATCCGCGTAGCTTGTCCAACTGAAGGCAGGGCCCGCAGTAGTGCCAGCTTTCAGTTTCTTTAAGTCCGGTGGCTTAATGTCAGTCACTGCCTGCGCTTGAGGCTTCGGATAGGTCTGGTTCAGGAAACTCTTTTCGATGCTCTCGCGCTCCGGATTGATCGCGCGAACGATGCCGTATTCATCAATCGCCAACGTAATCGGGACTACAGCGACACCCAGCAGGTTCAAGGAATCGACCAGAATCGGCCAGCCCATCGGCTTCCACTGCATGAACAGCCGGGTACGATCTGGGTGCTGCTCCTGAATGATCCCAACCATCTGCACTTTCCCCTGCTTCTGCCACTGGCGAGTTGCCTGGTGCCACCCGGGCACGTGCTTGCGGCAGCCCGCTCACCAGGAGGCAAAGATCTGCAGGATGACCTTCTGTCCCCGAAACCGAGCCAGTGAAAGCGGCTTCCCATCCGCAAGCGAAGGCAACACGAGGTCGGGAAAAGGCTCACCGACCTTGAATCCCGTGGACGAAGGTTTGGACACGGCATCTCCCAGAGAAATTGCCATCGCTGCCAGGGCAAACAAAAAAAGCAATCGCATGGTGTCCTCCTTTGGCTAAGAGTCCAAGCTCTAACTAACATTACTTTGTTAAGTCTTGTGCCGATTCCTCGGGTGGCGCACACATGGCGCAGTTTGCTATGTGTGCGTACCGCCCGCATACATCGCAAGAAACACGATGTATGCGCCACCCAGAAAGAGACTTAACAAAGTAATACTAACTAGAAGGGCACCGCCCGGGCACCGCCCTTGATATCCTCTAGGCAGGACCCTTGAAAGCCCGAAGCGCCAGCGAGGGTGATGACCAGTGAGGTGAATCGCGACTGACCCTCGCTGGCGCTTCGGGCTTTTAGGCCTCGGCGAAACGGGAACAAAATTCTCGTTCTGTTCCGGGAATGGGCGAACTTGAACACACGGGCTGAACCGATGTCCGGACTCTAGACCACATCCGCACCGTTGTTAAATTTTACCGTGTCCAGGCTAGCCACCGCGCCATCAGCTTTTTTACCAAGGGCGTCAGACGTGTTCGATTGTAAGCGTCCGCTGCTTTCTTAATTGCCTCGGCCTGAGTCGGATAGGGATGAATCACACTGGCGATTTTCCCGAGACCCAGATGATGCACCATTGCAAGAGTAATCTCGCTGATCATTTCACCGGCGTGATCGGCTACGATGGTAGCGCCTAGAATCTTGTCCTTGCCCTTCTGGACGTGGATTTTGAGAAAGCCCTCTTCCTCCCCATCCGTGACCGCCCGATCGACCCCGTTCATGGCTATGAGATAAGCGTCTACAGGGATCCCCCTTTGTTGGGCGTCTCTTTCATACATACCGACATGGGCAATCTCAGGAGTTGTGTAGGTACACCATGGCACTGTCAGGGCGCTGAGCTTCTTCCGTCCCAAGAACAAAGCATTTTGAATCACGATCCGTGCCGTGGCATCCGCAGTATGGGTGAACTTGTGGCTCAGGCACACATCACCGGCCGCGTAAATCTTCGAGTTGGTTGTCTGAAGATAGTCATTCACGACAACTCCAGTTCTTTCGTAAGCAACGCCAGCCGATTCGAGGTTCAGCTCTTCAATGTTGGGTGCCCTGCCGGCGCCAACCAGGATTTCGTCAACAGAAAGAAGCTCGGTCTCTCCGCGCCTCTCCAGCTGAAGAACTTTGGAATCGCCAGCCACACTGGCGCGCCGCACGCTGGTACCCAGCTTGATCTGGACGCCGTCACGAGCCAGCGCGTTTGCGAGAACCTTGGCTGCATCGCGATCTTCCCGAATGAGTAGCTGGGAATCTTTTTCGATCAGCGTCACCTCCGATCCCAGAAGTGCAAACGCCTGGGCGAGTTCACACCCAAGGGGCCCGGCGCCGATCACGGCCAGGCGTCGTGGCCGTTCGGTAAGAGAAAAGACCGTTTCGTTCGTCAGATAGCTCGCCGCCTTGAGGCCCTCAATCGGCGGCACTACGGCTCTCGCCCCGGTGGCGATGACCGCCTTCTTGAAACGCAGCGTAGCAGCGCCAACCTGCACACGATTTGGGCTCAAGAAGCGGGCTTCTCCCAGAAACACATCAACGCCGAGAGTTCGGAAGCGTTCGGCGGAATCATGATGGCTGATCCCGGCTCGGATTCGCCGCATGCGCTCCATCACTGCCGGAAAGTCCACGTCGACACCTGACGGACGAACTCCAAAACGATGGGCGGCGCGAAGCTCGGTGACCACTCGAGAAGAACGAATGACAGCCTTCGAGGGCACGCAGCCCACATTTAAGCAATCGCCCCCCATCAGGTGGCGCTCCACAAGGGCCACCTTTGCTCCCAGCCCGGCGGCGCCTGCCGCTGTAACGAGTCCGGCAGTTCCTGCGCCTAGAACCACCAGGTGGTAGCGATCGGCCGGTTGCGGGTTTATCCAGTCCGGCGGATGCACATTCGCAACCAGCCTGCGATTGTGCTCATCCTGCGGTCTGATCTTGCCAAGCATCCGGTCGTCCGTCTCTTTTTGGAGGTTGAACATCTTCAATCTCCCTCCACGCCGCCACCACTTTCCTTCAACTTTCGTCTGGCCAGGCGAACCAGCGTCACGAGCAGGACTGCTGCAAGGCCAATTGCGAAAATCAGACCCCAGGGAATTGTGCCTCGTCCGACACCTTGGGCGAAAACGTCCCCTCCGATCACGTAAACAATTGTCCCAGGCAGCATGCAGAGCCACGACCAGAACACGTAGGTCCGGAATGGAACAGCAGTGAGACCAAAGCCGTAGTTCAGCAGGTTGAAGGGGAATAAGGGAACGAGGCGAGTCAAAGCCACGATCATCGCACCCCGCTTTCGGGTCAACTCATCCAGTCGTTGAAACTTGCTGCTCTTTTGAAGCCAATGGGCCACGGCATCACGCGCTGCATATCGGGCAATGAGAAAACAGAGACTCGCCCCAAGCGTCGATCCAGCGCTGACTACAGCCACTCCCAGAACCGATCCAAAGAGTGCTCCTGAAGCCACAGTGAGTGCAGACCCGGGCAGCGCTGACACGACCGCGACCGCATAAAGAAACACAAAAACCAAGGGACCCCAGGCTCCGAGAGAATCTATCCAGTGCCGAAGGTCCTGCAGCCGCTCGCCCAGCCCCAGGAATCGGGCCCCTACGAGGACTACGCCGATCGTCAAAACCAGCAGCCCAGGTTTCCACCAGGTGGCGAACCTGACTTTCCCAGCCAGGCTCCTTGGACTCTCCGACTTCGAAACAACCGGTGAACTTCTCTTGGTGTTCACGAGATCTCCCTGGGCGTCGCCTGCTCGTTCAGCGACCAGTCATAGTCGAGGTAGACCACGGTGTAGCCGGCCGTGGCAAGATAGTCGCGATCACTGGCTTCCAAGTGCTCAGCAATGAAATTGAGGATCGCTTTCTCTTCACTGCTCCGACCGGCCTTGAGCTTCCCTTCGCCGCCATAGGTCTTGACGAAATCGCTGCCAAACCAGTCGAAGATCGGAGAAAGGTACACTCTTCCTTTTGAACGGTCGATGCGGAATTTGTCCGGCTGAGCGAGAAGTTTCTTAGTTTGATCAGAGAACTGCTCGTCGAGCCGCTCTCCGATGTAGGGTTCACTGCGGAGCGGCGGGCATCCCTTGCCAGCGCAGACCAGCGCCATGTGAATGTGGGGTGCATTGAACCGCTTGCGAAGAATCTGATGCTCAATGTGATCCAAAGTCATCTCTTTGCCAACCACTTCGAATCGGAGTTCAGTCCAGACTCCCGGTATCTGGCGAATGCTGTTTCTGGGGAAAATGGCGGACTTGAGCAGTGAAGCTTGGATCGGGTAATGGTCAACGATCGCTTCCAACGTTAGCCCGTTATAGGCATTGATCCAGAAGGCAATCTGATCCTTTTGGCTCCAGTTCGAGTAGACGGCTGGCGCCAGCGTTCCAAGCGCAGCCGCAAACGCATCCAACTTGGAGCGGCTCGCCTTCAGAGCCCGGTAGTCGACGAGCCCTTGTGTGTCCACAAAAGCCGCCAGCACCGCCCCGTAGTCGTCGTACGAAAAGGGTTTCACGGTACCTGCTACCGGACCCGTCTTGAAGGAAACAACCCGCGGGCGCGGCCGGAAGAGAAGCCACCAGCCAACCAGGACGACACTGACCAGGATCAGTAGGCTGAGTCTCCATACCCTCATAATTTTCAGCAGACCTCCCGATTCTCTCCGTCCTCGTCAGGGGCTGTGTGAGGCTTCGAGCAATCCATCAAAAAGCCTCAGGACCACACCGCGTCTCGGACGGTGTCCAGGCTGCCATGCACCGCCTTCCGCAAAGTCGAGGATATCAAGCCTTGGCGACATCTTGTGTCGGGAGGCCGACATTCGGCCTTTTCCCGTGGCTCCGGGTGTGCCTGACACTCGTACTTGCGAGAACCGATCTCGCCGAGAGGAATGTTTCATGCTCAGCAGCCATGCATGATGGAATCAACCCACGAGGACATCCAGCCTATGCGAGAGATCAAGCAACGTCACATCCGAAATTGTGCCGTCTCTGTCTGAGCTTCCGGACATCGGTCTTTCAACAGCCTGGACTTCTTGTACCGATGATACCAGCGAGCGATGTGGACAGGCGGCATACCCATCAGGTAAGCCGCAATGGCCAGTTGATTGGCAAGAGTCGTTCTCACTGTACCAGTCTCCATCCATCGGCGAGCTGAGGTAAGCACCGGCTCGCGAACGATCTCGATATGGCCATTCCTTCGGAGTCGCCGCATCAACTCGAAATCTTCCATGATCGGAAGCTCGGGAAACCCGCCCATGGAATGAAAAAGCCCCGCTCTCACGAATATGGCCTGATCGCCATAAGGCATGTGGAGTCTTCGTGAGCGCCAATTCGCCATCCGTTCGATCCAGCAAAGGCTTGGGGTGGGGGCATCAATCCGGAGCTCAAAAGCACCAGCAACCACCGTCGGACAGGAAAGGGCTTCGCAGAGGTAAAGGTCAAAATGGTGCGGCAGGCGGGTGTCCGCATGAAGGAATACAAGAACGCTTCCCAAAGCCGCTGCGGCACCGCGGTTCATTTGCCTAGCCCTGCCCGGTGCCGACGACAGAATCTTCGCACCATACCGGCTTGCCACTTTCTGAGTACCATCGAGGCTTCCGCCATCGACCAGAATGACTTCACAAGGGGACGCGAGGAGCGAGTGCTTTCTAGCGTTGACGCCAGGATCGATTCTTCATTGAGGGCAGGAATGATGATAGAAATGGATTCAGTACAATGTTTCTTTCGCGAAGACAATGATTCCTCAGGGAGCCGATCCTCTTGCATGGCAGCGTGAAATCACCCTATATCGAAATGACACGAATCTTGTGAACCTGCAGTTGTGCAAATACTATTCCACGGCCCAAAACTCAGCAAGCATGTGGCGTGTGCTTCGTCCTTCGACCACAACTGCCAGGTCGCGACGGAATCTTTTCAGGATAACTGACCGAAGGCTAATGGAATTGTCGGGAAGGCGACAATTCGAATCTGAAACCTACTGAAAAATATTCTAATGCAGTCGCGGTACTCTCTGTTCGTCAGGCGCCTTTACACAGCAGTGGGGTAAAATCAAACAAGTATTCATTCATCCCGACACTAGAAAAGTGGGAGTCACTATGCCAACCAAGCTCTGGTACCTCGAGCGCTTCAATTTGTTTCACGGCCTCCAGCGACCTGACAAGGAAGAGCTGGCGCGAATATCTGTAATGGAGAAGAAGCCGAAGGGGACCTACATTTACTTACCTTCGGATCCCGCCGATTCAGTGTTCCTCCTCAAAGAGGGCCACGTGAAGGTCTCCAGGCTCACCGACGAAGGTAAGGAGGTGATGCTGACGATTCTTGCTCCTGGCGAGGTATTCGGTGAAGTGGTCGTGGTGAATGATCAGCCAAGGGATCATATTGCCCAAGCGCTGGAGAACGTCCTGCTCTGCGAGTTCAGGAAACGCGATTTCCAAAACTTCGTCCGCTCCAGGCCGGACCTGGTCTTTCGGATTACTAAACTGATTGGCCTCCGGCTCCAAAGAATGGAATCGCGCGTCGTGGACTTGATCTGTAAGGACGTGACCACTCGCGTCTCAGAGTTACTGGTAAACTTGGCGGAACAATACGGAAAGGCTGCAGGCAGCCGCGGAGAACTCAAAATTAAATTGACCCACCAGGACATCGCCAGTTTGGCAGGGGTCTCCCGCCAAACGGCGACCGAGATCCTGGATCGTCTCAAGTCGCAGGGATTGGTTGAATTGGGCCATCGGTCCATCCTCATCAAGAACACACAAGGGCTGATCTCCTTCTCCCATTCCCAATCTTCAGCGAAAGCCTCCTTATGAAGCGGCTGGGAGTTGCTTGGGAACTCACCATCCTGTCTCGGAGCTGCCGGAAACCATCTTGCGTAATAGGAGGTCTGAAATGAGAACTCGAAAGCCAGCGCCTATCGCGGGCGCCATCCTGCTGATGCTCGGAGCATTCGGGCCGCTCGCAGCGCTGACCGAGGAAACGGTTGATGTGTTCGTGCTGGAAATCCAGGGCTTAGTCTGAACTGAGTGTGCCCACTCGGTCGAGGAGGCGCTACTTGAGGTTTCAGGGGTTCTTTCAGCCGCTGTAGATCTCAATGCCGGCGAAGTCAGGGTAGAGACGCTGCCTGAGCGTGTCAGGGCGGAACAGCTTGTGGAAGCTGCTAATAACGCGAAGGACAGTGTTCATTCCTTCAAGGCCAAACTGAAAAAGGGGCCCGAACGAGTGAAGAGGAACCGATAAGAATAAGAGACCGAAACGGATCCGGAGCTTCGCAAGCCTTTCAAAATGCCACTTCCAGAATCAGGTTCAACTACGTAGCTAAGCTTAACTAACTAAGAATCAACGGCTGCTAGCGGGTGCAGACTGTTGAAAGGCGCTTAGCCGCTTTCCGCCGATTCCAGAGTGCAGCAGCTTGCATCCATGAGAGCTGTCTCTTTGTTTCCAGAACTCACCTGGTCCGAGAACCAAGACCGACCGCCGGATCCTTCCCGAAGCCTCGGTGAACGGAGGCCCTCCAGTTCCTTGATCCCACAATTCCCGCATTTCGAGAGTTCTCGTTCAGAGAGTTATCCAGCGCAATTGTCGTCAGGCTGACGGAAAAGAACCAACTCGCCTTTTAATCTTCTTATAACAGGCTTCCCCCAGGGGGTAGCGCCCTTGCATTTGGTTCTCGTCTGAGGGCAACAAACAATCAAATTCGACTTCACAAGGACACAGCGTATGGCTGATGAATCGCACAGAATCATTCGAGTGACAGAAACCCCCGTCCTGGTGGTCTTGCGCGTCGAAGGCAGCCTCGTCGGCGACTTGGTGAACTTGCTGGACGCCGAGAGCCGTGCAGTCCTCGCCGCAAGCAAGTGGGTAGGACTCGACCTTTATGGAGTCACAAACACTGATTCGAGTGGGATAGCGATGCTGAAAAGGCTGTCTGAGGAAAGGGTCCAATTCATCAATTGCCCTTGGACCATTCGGGCCGCATTATAAGGAATTGCAGCCGTGGTGAGATCTCCCATGCGCTTGCTTGCATGGGTTACTCGAAAAAGGAGCATGAAGTGGGCAAGCCGTTGCATTCTTGTCGCAGTCGAGATTCCGGTCGGACAGATCCGGCCCAGAACGCCAACGAAACTGGTTCTGCGAGGACAGGGGCGTCGGCAACCTAAGAGCTAAATGTCGATTTCGTGGGCTCGCCCTTTCATATCCATTTTATACCGGCCCTGTCCGCGCATCCGGAGACTTTCTGCAAAAATCATGAGATTGTCGTTCGCCTGGCATTGTTCTTCGTGCCCGCAGCTTACTGTACGCTGGCCGTATGTCAATCGACGCCAGTAGAGGATTTTTTGAATTAAAAAGGTGTGGCCTTCCGCAGATGAACTCCACAGCCGTTCTCGTTTTTGCAAGCCTCGAGCATTCGGCCAGAAAGTTTCCGCGCCTTGCTTCCGAAGCAGGACGTAGTGTCTTTGCGGCTTTGACGCTCAGGGCGGTGGATCTGGGATGCCAGGCATTCGGGGAAGACGCCTTTTTGTCAGTCCCGGCGCATGAATGCCACGAGTTTGAGAGCGCATCCGTCCGCCTCCTCCCACAGAACGGCGCCAACTTTGGAGAACGGCTTTGTACCAGCATCGAACAGGTCTTTGGACTTGGTTATGAGCGGGTTCTGGTAGTCGGCAATGACAGTCCTCAGCTGGATCTTCCTGTCCTGATCCGGTGCAGGGAAAACTTCCAGACCGCCTCAGCTCTCTTGGGCCCTGATCATCGAGGTGGAGTCTATTTGTTGGGGGTGACTCGTAGCAGCTTTCACCTGCTTTCAGGGATCTGCTGGAACACAAATTCCGATTTCTCTCAGCTGGTGCTGAAGTGTGAGCAGCAAGACGAAACAGTCGCAATCCTCGACGCTCGAAGTGATCTGGACAGTCCCGCGGATCTGAGACGGATCTTGCAAGATACGCAGTGTCAGATCACTCGTGAGGTTCGGCATCTTTTGCGCCGGCTCTTGGGCAACAGCCCGGGAATGCTTTCATCCTCCACTGGTGTTGATGTCACACCCAGTGTCCTACGCAGTATTCGTATCATGAACCAGCTTCCGCCACCGTTGTTTTGAATCTCCCCTCAACTCATCTCGATCAGATTCTTTGTCTGCCGGGAAACGGAATCTGTACCTGACTCGGACAAGCCGTAATCAGAGAACAGGACGATTTCTTGGAGAGCCTTCATCCTCATTTGTGGGGATGAGAACAGCTGCCAGACGGAGGCTTTGCGTTCGCCCTTTTGCGGCGGCTGAACCGTTAACCTCCTGGCGACGGTCCATTCACTACCGGAAGAAGCGTAGATACAAAGGGGAAATTTCTATGAGAAGAGCGTGCCGCATTGCTGCCGTTACCGCCGTTCTGGGTATTGCCGGAATCGCCCTTGATATTCGCCTGCTCGCTGATAATTCAACAGCTTCGATCTCCGGCACAGTGAGTGATTCGAGCCGGTCCGTCATTCCAGGTGCACAGGTGGTGCTCCGGAACAATGGAACCGGCGTTGAGCGTCGGACGGTTACTAACGAAGTGGGCGCCTACCACGCAGCGGGCCTGCAGGCGGGCGAATACGAAGTGGAAATCACCTATGGAGCATTCCAACCCTGGAAGCTATCGCCTTTGCTGCTCCGCGTGGGGGATGAGCTGCGAGCCAACGCCACCTTGACGCTCCACGGGAGCGAGACCATCGAGGTGATCGAAGCCATTACTGTGACTCAGACCGAATCCAGTGCGACATCGACGGTGGTAAATGAGCGCCAGATCCAGGAGCTGCCCCTCAACGGTCGACAATTGCAGAACCTGGCTCTTTTGGCGCCTGGCGTGGCAGCCGGATGGAATCTTTCCACAGCCGCCAACCGCTATGGCAAGGCCAGGGAAAACCTCGAGGGCGCCTTTGTGGTGAACGGTGCTCGCGGCCGTTCCAACAATTTTGTTCTGGATGGAATGCCCATGAACTTAAGACAGTACGGAGTGATCAACTTTGAACCGTCTAATGAAGCGGTGCAGGAGTTCGAGTTGAAAACCGTGCCACCACCGGAGTTTGGTCGCACGATGGGTTCTACAGTAAACATTGTGACGCGGGGCGGGACTAACCAGTTTCATGGGTCTCTGTACGAGTTTGTCCGTAACGACAAGCTGGATGCCAACGACACGTTCAACAGTAGGGCTGGACTCCCTCGCGGCAAGGTGCGCCAGAATCAATTCGGTGGCAGCTTTGGCGGTCCAATCTACCGGCAAAAGCACTTCTTCTTCGTTAATGCGGAATTCCTGCGTAACCTCGAGGGCGTGGAAACGCGGGTGACCAGTGTTCCCACGTCTGCAGAAGCGAGCGGACTCATTGACTACCTAGACGCCAGCGGAGCGCGACAGACCCTCGATCTTTCGGGGCGTATCGCTCCTTTGAGCAAGCGCCTTCTCCAGTTCTATCCACAGCCGAACTCCAGCGGTCCTGCGGGACTCAACTACAATTCGTCTCTGGCCATCGCGCTGAATGATTATCAGTTTCATGGGCGCACCGATCACCAGTTGACCGATCGGGATAATGTCTCGGTCAGAACTTCGTGGAACCTGAACGATCAGCTTTACATCGTCAGTCGCTTCGGCGGCCCGTTCCTGCCAGGATTCTCCCTGCCAAACCCAGAGAAGACAGTGAACGGCACAATTGGCTGGCTTCATGTGTTTGGTCCCAACGTCATCAATGAAGCTCGCGCAGGGATCAATCGCTACAGGAATCCTCTTGACAACGGAGATCAGACCAATTCAACAGAGATCGGCCTGCCAAACGGAAGCTCAGTGAACGGCATACCGTCCGTGGTCTTTACTTCGGGATCACTCGAACGGCTTGGCGGGCAACCCTGGATGAATCGCGACCAGAATGAATTGACAGTATTTGGGTCGGACTCCATCAGCGTTCTGCGAGGAAAGCACACTCTCAAGTTTGGCGCAGACATCGCTCGCCTGCATTACAATACACGCGGCGCTGGCAATCAGCGTGGCACAATCGCCTTCGACGGATCACGAAGCGGTCTCATCCCTCGCCTCCCTGGCAACGAGCGGGCAGCAACCCTGGCCGACTTTCTGCTGGGTCTTCCCTTTGAAGCCTCCACCATCGTCGGGCAGTTTGGCCGGGGGTACCGTCAATGGACTTATGCCGGATTTCTTCAAGACAGTTGGAGGATCACCGATCGTTTGACGCTCAATTACGGAGTTCGATACGACTACAGCGCTCCGTGGACGGAGGTCAATCACAAGCTCTCAAATTTCGTGCCTGGCACGGGATTGTTGACCTTGGACAGCGACCTTGGTCGGCTTTACAGACCTGACCGGAACAACTTCGGACCTCGGTTCGGATTTTCCTATGACCTCAATGGGCAAGGACGAACGACTCTGCGAGGGGGATTGGGCATCCTATATGAGACACTGTTGCAGGCCAATTCGGTGCAGCTGATCGAGGATAATCCGCCATTCTCCGCTTCGGCCGTGACTCGCAGCCCGACACCTTTCGCCTCGGATGGATCGCCTTCACGAACACTGCTCGATTTGCGCGAGCAGGTTCTCCCCTCCCGCTCCATTGCAGGCATTGCGCCCGAAAGCTTCCGCAATCCCTATACCATGCAGTTTGCTCTGAGTTTGCAACAAGCATTGGGTCGGAGCTGGGCATTGGAATTGGCTTACTCGGGAACGCGCGGCGTGAAGTTGCCAATCATCTACAACATCAACCAAGTTCCAGTGGCCACGTTGAGTGCGGCTCAGAGAGCTCCGATCGAGCAGGCTATCGCGACGAGATCGGACACGACTCCGATTCTCCAAGCCTTTCGCCCTTACCCGGAATTTGACGTCATCAGTCGCAGCGCCAACATCGCGTCCTCCACTTACCACAGCATGCAGCTCAAGATCGAAAAGCGCTTGAGCAGCGGATTGAGCTTGCTGGGTGGCTACACCCTGGCGAAGTCCATCGATAACGCCAGTGATTTCGCCTCGTTTGATGCCTCAGAGCTCGTCCTGAATTCCCTGGATCTGAGCACCCAACGGGGCTTATCGAGCTTCGACATCCGGAATCGTTTCACGCTGGCGTTCAATTATCTGTTGCCCTTTGGTCGAAGCGGCTGGCTGAGAGGATGGCAAGTGAATGGCAACATCACCGCACAATCGGGCCAGCCGTTCACGCCGTACACGAGCACGTTTGATCCTTTTCGAAACGAGGGATTCAATCGCCCGGAGGTAGTCGGCGATCCATTCCGGGATGTACCGCCAGGCCAGGCCTTCAATGCAGGGGCTTTCCAAACCCCCGCTCTCGGAACCTTTGGCAATGCAGGACGAAACATCGTGCGTGGCGATGGCTTCCACAGCGTCGATCTCTCCCTCTTCCGCAATTTCCGTTTCCGTGACAGTGTGAACCTGCAGCTCAGGATGGAGTCTGTCAATGCGCTGAACCACGTAAACTTTCAAGGGCCGCTAACGAATCTCACTACGTCGCCTGGCCTCTTTGTCGCTGCGGCACAGCCCCGCATCTTGCAGTTCGGCGCTAAACTCTGGTTCTGAGTGGACTGGAGGTCGGGACAAAGGAACACACGAATGGAATCGATGTATTACGTCATCACCTGGCTTTGCCACCGTACCTGTGGACATTGCTACGAAGACCGCTTTCGACCTTATCACGGGGACCAACTTCGTCAAGTGGTTGGAGAATCGGAGCGGCTTTTTCGCCGGATTATTGACAACTTCCCGGAAAGACATACTTACCTGGACCTCGAGGATCCTGATGAGCAGGGGCAGCCCAAAGAGAAGGTCGGCAGGATCATTTTAGCCGGCGGAGAAGTCTTGCTGGAGCCAGTGCGCCGCACATTGTTGTTTCCAATCCTGGACGCGATTCACAGTCGATACAAGAATAACGGCGGCGCAAAACTGTTTGTGCAAACCACAGGTGACGTCCTGACCCACCGAATCCTCGACGAGCTCTTGGAACACCATGTGTGGCAAGTCTCGGTTTCGGGCATAGACAGTTACCATGTCGGACTCGAGCAGGAGGAAACGAGAAGACGGCTCGTGGACAAGCTGACGGGCTTGTTTGAATCCCGGGGGATGCAAGAGTCGACTCGCATTGCGCAAGAGGCCGGAGAAGAGGAGACGTCCCATCGATACTTCTCCTTCTTCGGGGCGACTCCCGATTCCTGGATCGGCAGTCTCTGGCCTCGTGGTCGTGCTGCCCTAAACGAACTCTCCACCGCCACATTGAAAGACAACTTTTGCAATCGGTGGTCGGGAGCATTGAACTTTTTACAATATCGGTATAGTGGCTCGGAAGTGTCGATTGAGCCCAATGGTAACGTCTACCCCTGTTGCATCAAAACCAAAGCTCCCATCGGAAATGTGGCGGAGGAGAAGCTCGAGGTCATTTTGGAGCGCCCGATCGGCAACCCGGTTTACGAGGCGCTCTCCATGGGGCATCCCGAACGGATGGGCATTTCTCAAGGGTGGACAGTTGAAAAGTTCATCGAGAAATCAAGAGTCACATTGCCTTCAGGCGAGGTCTATCAAAATCTTTGTATCGGTTGCGACCGGTTTCATGAAGAGGTTTTGATCCCGCTCGTTCGCCAGCCAACGGCCCGAAAGGCTTGATTAGATCCTTACCGCATCTTGATTAAATCGGCCCTCGATTGTCGGGCCGGCGACAAACATCTCGTCTGTTATCGGATATTTTGAACCATCAAAAGCTCGAAAGGAGGCGGAACGTGCTCAAAGCAAAATCAACGGTGGGTTCTCTGTTGGTTCTTTGGATGGCCAGCTACTCACCAACTATTCTGAGTGCCGACAAGCCCGTGTCGGTGGAAGGAACCCTGGTAGACAGCAAATGCTATCTGAAAGACAACTCTCTCACAGGGAATGATCATGGTCCCATGAAACAATGCGGCGCCATGTGCCTGAAGGCCGGTACACCAGCCGGCGTCCTAGCCAAGGACAAGAAGTTTCATGCGATCATCGCGCCCTCTACGGCCTTAGCGGAACACGTCGGAGAGAAAGTCCGCGTGAATGGCTCTCTCCACAACGGCTCGATCCTGGCAGATAAGGTCGAGGTCAGCAAAGATGGAAAGTGGGAAGAAGTGAAGCTCGGCGCCATGATGTAGCCATTGCGGATTGAACGTCGCCCTTTTGCCCATGCCACGCCCACTTGTGGCATGGGATTTATCGAGCCTTCTTTTCCACCCGGGTTGACCGCGTTGGGATTGAGCGACAGATTGAAGCCGGTGCGGACGCGCATGCCGTTGGCGGTTTGAGATGCGCTCGTGGCGCCTACCACATTGTTCACAAAGAAGGGAAGGTTCAAAGCGAGCTGGTCTTCACTGCCGGCGCGCTCAAACAGCATGAAGAACCGCCCATATCCGGTTCTGAGTACTGTGTTCGGCGTCAGCTGATACGCAATGCCCAGGCGCGGGGCAAAGTTGTTCTTGTCGGAACGGATTAGGCTCTTCCCGTAAGACGAATTGGCAGGAGTGAAGGTCTGGCGGGCGACGGGGTCAAAGTTCGTCATCCGGTCGGCCCCTTCGTACGGCCAGGTCGCGAAGTCGTAACGAAGACCGAGATTGAGAGTGAGTTTCGGCGTCACTTTCCAGTCGTCTTGTGCGAACCAGGAGAGCATCCAAAGCCGCTGATCGACAACTGCCAGGTTAGAAAGCTGAGCTCCATTGGGGTAACCCAACAGGAAGTCAGCCAGCCCGATCGCAGAACGTTGCCCGTCGAAGGTCCAGGTGCCACGGAGGCCGGGCACATCCAGGTAGATGTTGCGCATGGGGCCACGGTAGTCTGCTCCAAATTTCAGTTGATGTCGGCCATGAGTCAGGCTGAGCGTGTCGCTCCACTGAAATTGATTTGTGACCTGGAACTTCGGAAGGAAGTCCGGTGAGCCGAGACGGTCCAGTCCGCCGCCCGCTCCCGGTGTGACGGTACCACCGCGGGCGCCGATGACGAGGCCCGGCAAGCCTCCGCTATATACGGGGCTATCGGAGACTCCCAGGATCCCGAACTCAGCCAGGGT
>JAKEER010000387.1 GCA_022616615.1 Acidobacteriota bacterium | reverse complement strand
CAGGGTGGCTGCGTCAAACGCACGCTTCGTCTCGAGTCAGTGCGTTCCGCCAGCGAAACGCTTGCTTGGTTACGGCTCTACACAGACCGCGCTCACAACAATCGAAAAGCCGTGCGAAAGACCGGAAAAACGTCCAGTCTCCAGACCGCAGCTTTCGGCTGCGATCTGGAGAAGGTCAATCTGCAACGAACCCGACGCAGTAAATCGGCGGAAGGTGCGGAAAAGCACATTCCCAAGTGCTGCCCTCGTTTTCGCTGATCCACAGTCCTCCTGTTGTAGAGCCCATGACGAGCCTGCTACCCGAGGCATCCACATCCAGGCCGTGGCGGTAGACGAGATGGTAGCTGTTGATTTGCGGAAGGCCCTCTCTGAGGACATCGAAACTCTGTCCCCCATCTCTTGTTCGTGTGACCACTACCTGTCCTTCAACGGGAACGCGGCATTCATCTTTGATGGCAGGCACAAACCAGGCTGTCTTTGGATCTTTCGGATGAACAGCCACGACGAAACCGAAGACCGAAGGCTTCACATCAGTGATCTCGGTCCAGGACGTCGCTCCATCCGTTGAGCGGAAAATACCGTTGTGGTGTTGCACCCACATCATGTCAGGGGATTGGCAACATTGCACCAACCGGTGAGGGTCTTGAATGTTGGGGTCGTTCTGCCGGTCGGGGGGCATGTACTCGGCGCGCATGCCTTTGGCCGTGCAGGCCCACGTCTCTCCCGCATCCTGTGTCGACCACACGCCACCGCAAGAGACACCAAGGCTCACGCGGCGAGAGTCGCGGGGATCAACACAGATCGAATGAATTCCCGGGTAATCGTAGCCTCCGCCAAACCACTGGTTCCTCTCGGGGCGGTCCCACAGCGATCGAATCATTCTCCAAGACTGCCCTCCGTCCGAAGAATGAAACAGCCCGCCGGGAATGGTTCCGGCCCATAGCCCGCCCGCCTTGGCCCCGCCATCCGATTCCAGGGCCCAGATCTGGACCAACGACCAGGGAGCCACTTTGGCAAATTCGCTCTCCGGCTTGGACAGATTCTCCGGCTGGGGCGGGTAGACCGGAACGGCACGTTCCTGCCAGATCTTGCCGCCATCGGCGGAATGGTGCAGTTTCACACCGAAGTGTCCCAGGTTCAGCGCGGCGTATAAGGAGCCATCTCGCGGATCGGCGAAGGCCATAGTGACAGGGTTTCCCAGAAAGGCCGTGCCGCTGATGCTCCAAACCTCTTTACCCGAAGTTTCCTTTCGATCCACTAGAAACAATCCCTTGCGCGTTGAAACGAGGATGCGCTTGTTCATACGTTCTTTTCCTTTCCCAATTGAATGGGTGCGCGCAGGCACTCAGAAAGCTGTCAGCCATCAGCGGTCGGCACTCGGCTGACGCATAGCTTTTTTCTTGAAGCTGACCGCTGACAGCTCTCTCGCATCCGCCAGAAAGCGCCTGCATGACGAACACTTCGCTTGATTCCTGGACCGCATCGCTCAGTTGCTCCCGGTCTTCAATCGGTTCGCTGTCCACAAAAACCATCACGTGCTTACGCAGGCGGCCTTGATCATCGAGGATGTAGCCGCGCAGCCGCGGGTTGTCGGAGAAAACCGCTCCCAGAACCGCTCGCACGGTCTTGCCGGCGACATCGGCAGGAGGACAGTCGAGAAAGCGTTGCAGATGCGCGGTAAACTGAACTTTCGGCATAACTCCTCGCCGGCACTCGCCTGCGCTCTTTGAAGGAATAAATCAGCGAGACACTAGCGGATTCGAAGACCGGCTGTCCACTGCAAAGTCGGGAGTGTTCACGAGCCTGAGCCCGCCTTCGGCAGTTCGATGCGGAACGTGCTTCCTTTTCCTGGCGCGCTTTCCACTGAGATCCTTCCATCGAGATCGCTGACGACCGACTGTACGACGACCAGCCCCAAGTCGGTATGCCTCTCGCCGGCCTGTAACGTCCGAACCGCTATGAGGCCAAGCGCGAACCCATCGGGCTGTTCGACTTGCTGCAGAAAAGCTTCCTCCCGCTGCCAGTCAACCAGCCGTCTCACCCAGTTGTTCTTGTAGCCGGACCGCGCAGGCCACTGTGCTGAAGAGATGATGGAACCGTCGTTGTCTACCAGCTCCAAGAAATCAAGCGCCTGCGTGGCTGCCAGTTTCTGAGCCGTTTCCGCGTCAAGAGAGACATTGGCCTGAGCGCTGCCCAGGTCAGCGAGGATTCGCCTCGTGACTTCAGAATTGGCTGCCCGGTCAATGCGTTGTGCCACGTCAGCGCTGCGGGCCGCCAACTGATTGCGGAACTGCACCAGCAGTGCCTCAGTGCGCTGTTGGTCCATTCGCTCAAACGCCCGCTGTGTGCTGGAGGAAACTAGCCAGCCAGCCAAGCCGGCAGCGGCCGCGATTGTTCCGGCAACTGCGAGCAACACTTTCGTGCGCAAGGTCACAAACGGCTCCTGGAAAACTAGAGAAGTGAGGGCGAGCCTAAGGTGTAGCCGCCGACGTAGCGACGCCATGTCGGTGCACTCCGCCTCTTCACGTCGGCGGTTACAGGCTGCGGTAGCTTATCCCGGGGGCCAGGCCAGCGGGCGGCCTCCGAGGAGATGCAGGTGGATGTGGAAGACCGACTGGCCCGCGTCGGGGCCGGTGTTGAACACTGCGCGGTAGCCGGATTGATCGATCTTCTTTTCCAGCGCGATCTGGCGAGCTGCAAAGGCGAGATGCCCCAACACCGCTTCATCCTCCATCGTCATCACATTGATGGAAGCGACATGTTTCTTCGGGATGACGAGAACATGCACTGGCGCTTTGGGGTTGATATCTTCAAAAGCCAGGCAAGAGTCATCTTCAAACACAACGCGTGTAGGAATCTCTTTCCTGACGAACTTGCAGAACAAACAGTCGGACATCGAGCACGCTCCTTGTGAATCATTGCTTGCGGGCAGCGACAATCCGCGGAATTCCACTGAAATCTTCCCTCATGGCTTCCAGATTCCACGACGCGTCAAACAAACCGGTGATCGTTGCCTGCATATTGTAGCCAATTTCCATGATCAGGGTTCCGCCGGGCTTCAGAAAACGCAGTGCCTGCGGGAGCAATCGCTTGTAGATATCGAGGCCGGAAGGGCCGCCAACCAAGGCCATTCGCGGTTCCCATTCACGCACTTCCTTCTGCAGGGCAGGCAGGTCACGCTCGGCGACGTAAGGCGGATTAGAAAGGACACAATCCAGTTTTTCTTCCAAATCGAGCGGTTCCAAGGGTAGCAAAAGGTCGCCCTGCAGAAACTGAATTCGTTCAGAAACGCTGTGGCGGCTGGCGTTTCGCCGGGCAATCTTAAGGGCCGCCTCCGAAAGATCTGTGGCAAAGAGCCTGGCTCCGAGCATGGCGTTGGCTACTGCTACGGCGATGCACCCGGATCCAGTGCCCACGTCAGCAATGCGAGGCTCACCAATGGGAAAGCGCTCCAGCGCGGTCTCCACCAGCAACTCGGTTTCGGGGCGGGGGATCAGCACGTCGGGAGTCACTTCGAATTCCAGGCCACGAAACTCCTGCCGGCCAAGCAAGTATTGGAGGGGCGTCCCCCGGCGGCGGCATTCTATGCGAGCACAAAAGCTTTCCAGGCACGAATCTGTGATCAATTCTTGAAAGTGCGACAAAAGGTAGCTGCGGTCTTGGCCCAGTTCGAACGCCAGGAGACGCTCGGCGTTAAGACGAGCGCCGGGGACTGCTGCCTCTTCCAGACGCTCTGTGGCGAGAACGATGGCTTCATGAATTTTCATTGCTGAAGCTGCTGGCGAAGTGGGCGAGTTAGTGCCGCGCCTGCACCGGCCTCGACCTCACCCGCTCTTTACCTCAGATCGGCGAGCACTGGTGCGTGGTCTGAGGGAACGAGATCCTCTTTTTTCTTGCGGTATTCCCGGTCGATTTCGACAGTCTGCACTCGTTCCAACACCACTTGGGTACCCAGCAAAAAGTCGATGCGCAAGCCTTGGTTCTTGTGAAAGGCTCCAGCCCGATAATCCCACCAGGAAAACATCCGCCCTTCCGGAAGGAAGTGGCGATAGAGGTCGAATAGCCTCAAGTCAAGGAGACTTTGGAATCGAGCCCGCTCCTCATCGGTGTGAAAGATCTCGCCGCGCAGCCCGCCTTCATTCCAAGTGTCCAGAGCAGTTGGACAGAGGTTGAGGTCTCCGCAAAGAATCATTGGCTCGTCGGGGTGATGCCGTTCCTTAACGAATTCTGCCAGCGTTCCGAGCCATTTCAGTTTTCGTGAGAAGTCAGGGTGTCCCACCTGTTTGCCATTCGGACAATAAACCGTCGTGAACAGCAGACCGCCGACACTGGCCGTGATCAACCGCGCTCCCAGCTCTTCTTCGCCTGGCAGCCCCTTTTGCCTGATCTCGGCGCGCTCGCGGCTCAGAATCGCCACGCCGTTCCAGGCTTTTTGGGTGTGGGCGAGGGCATGGTAACCTGCCGCCTCAAGCTCTGCATAGGGAAAGCTCTCGTCAATGAGCTTCAGCTCCTGAAGCCCTACGAGGTCGGGCTGGCGAGCGCGCAGCCAATGGAGCAGAAAATCAAACCGTGCCCGAAGCCCGTTGATATTCCAAGTCGCAATCCGCATCAAATTTGCCTCGCACCCCCAGAAAGTAGCTATGTGCGCAGCGAGCGTCGACATTCCCGGTCACGTCGCTGAGACTGACAGAGTATAGCCCAGCATTACTAGTCCGAGCAGTGGTTAGAAGACACGACTCTTGTATGGCTGCTCCCTCGCCCCACTCGGGAAGAGGGGATCAGGGGTGAGGGGCGCTGATTAAACCCGGCGCCGTGTCCTGCTCCTCTGCACCAATCAATAAGTCGAGAATAAGAGTACAGAGAGGCGAAGAAATGGAACAAGGACAGGAGGTCACTGCGCATTGATGTCAACTTAAGGCAGGATGGGGCCCACGATTGGCGAAAAGCACGCCAATCGTGGCTACCCATGCCCTAGTCAGTCGTCTTGGTAGCCATGATTGACGCGCTTTCTGCGTCAATCATGGAGGAAACCGCTTTAAGTTGACATCAATGGTCACTGCGGCGCTAACGGTTTTCTGAAATGCTGCCAGTGACTCCGGAGGTTCTGCAGCGGACCCTTGAAAGTTCAGCTACCCACCGCAACTTCGTTCTTTAATTTTTCTGCCTGGAAATGCGTCACGAGGCCATCGATCACGTCAGTAATGTTGCCTTCCATGATACGGTCGAGCTGGTGCAACGTGAGGCCAATGCGATGATCGGTCAAGCGGTTTTGAGGGAAATTATAGGTGCGGATCTTTTCACTGCGGTCGCCGCTGCCGACTTGCGATTTGCGGTCTTGCGCGATGGCATTGCGCTGTTCCTCCAGCGCGATGTCGTAAAGCCGAGAACGCAGCACCCGCAGCGCCTTGGCCTTATTCTTGATCTGTGATTTCTCGTCCTGGCAGGAGACCCACAGGTTTGTGGGCAGGTGAGTGATGCGCACCGCGGAATAGGTGGTGTTGACCGACTGTCCGCCTGGGCCAGACGAGCAGAAGGTATCAATGCGAAGGTCTTTCTCGCTAATTTGGATCTCGACGGCGTCGGCTTCCGGCAGAACCGCCACGGTCACGGCGGACGTATGGACCCGCCCGCTGGCTTCGGTGGCCGGAACGCGCTGGACGCGGTGAACCCCACTTTCGTATTTAAGCTTGCTATAGACGCTCTTGCCTTCAATCATAGCGATGACTTCCTTGAGTCCGCCCACCCCGGAAGCGCTGGAGGAAACAATCTCAATGCGCCAGCCCTGCGACTCCGCATACCGCGAATACATGCGGAAGAGTTCCTGGGCAAACAAAGTCGCTTCGTCACCCCCCGTGCCGGCGCGGATTTCCAGCAGCACGTTTTTTTCGTCGTTGGGGTCTTTCGGGATCAGCAGAACTTTGAGGTCTGCCTCGACACTGGCAAGCCGTTCTTCCAGGTGTGCCAGTTCTTCCTGTGCCAGCTTTCTGAGGTCTTCTTCCGAATGGCTATCGAGGATCATCTGCCGGGCATCAGCGATGCCGGTCTTGACCTGCTTGTACTGGCGGAATTTCTCGACGACCGGCGTCAAGTCGCTATGCGCCTTGGCATGCTTCTGGTACTTTGCCGTGTCTGCCAGGATTTCCGGATCGCTGATAAGGCGGGTGATTTCTTCGTACTTCGCTTCGAGATGTTCGAGCTTTTCAAACATTTCAAACCGCCACCGGTTGCGGCGCTGCCTTGGCGCTGCCCTTGGGCCCGGCCAGGCTGCCTATAATCTGGTCGGTCGAAAAGCGCAACGCGCGCGCACCGAGCGTGAATGCCTGGCCCAAGGTAGCGATCCCACGAAGTAGGGGATATCCCCATAAGGCCTTTCGGTCCGCCGGGCGTGGCAGATAATCTTTCTTGACCACAATCGTGCCGTCGGGTTTTCGCACAGCGATGGAATACGATTTCGGGGACCGCATCATGACTCCCTCAAAAACAGCCTGTCCCCCCCACCAGCACTTCCTCACCCGCCTTCAGCAGGAAAATTGTAAAATTAGCGATCCACAACTTCATGTTCTTAACCAAAAAATTGATCATACCGTCCAAAGCCTCCGCAAATTTGATATCGGCGATTCCTTCGCTTAACAACAGGAAAGCTCAATTTGCGACCGGCTCTTTGCCTTTGTTGTATTTACGGTTGAAGCGTTCGACGCGTCCGGCAGTATCGACTAGTTTCTGCTTTCCCGTGAAAAACGGGTGACACTTAGAGCAGATCTCCAGCCGAATCTCACTGCCTTTGGTGGAGCGCGTCTTGAACGTTTCCCCACAGGCACAGACCACGGTGACTTCGACATACTTCGGGTGAATTTTCTCTTTCATGAACCAATCCTTGGCTGAAATACACCGGAAGCCGGTGTTGAAAAACAAAAGATTATAGGTTCAGGGGCGCTGCCTGGCAAGGTCAAAAGTTCAAAGGAACAAGAGCGCGTCAGAGTCCGCCTTGACAAAGGGGGACAGCCGTTTGGAAAAAACCGCGCGAAGGTTGTCGCGCCTCCGCTCGGCCTTCCAGGACAACCGGCGAAGGCCTGCGTCCTTCCTATGCCCCTGGTTAAGGGCGACTGCTCGCCTGCCTACTGCTTTCCGGCTGACTCCGGACTTCGATGAACCCGTGTTCAAAATCACCCAACAAAAGGCTATACTCAAAACCGCCTGAGGCGCGCATGTTCGCGCGCCCGTGGAGCCGGATTCTTCGCCATGCATACTCCTTCCACTTTCATCGACGGCAAACCTTATCTCAAGGCTGATCTGCATTGCCACTCGTATTTCAGCGGGAAGACCGATCACGTCACGGCTCTCGAGCCCATGGATTGTTACTCGTCGCCAGAGCAGGTTTACCGGCTTGCCAAAGCTCGGGGCATGGATATTGTGACCATCACAGACCACGATTCCATTGACGGCTGCCTGCAGTTTTTGAACAAGCAACCAGAGAAACATGCGGAAGACTTCATCGTTGGAGAGGAAGTTACGGCTCATCTGCCGGAATTTGGCAGCAAGGTTCATATTGCGGTCTACGATATCAGCGAAGCCCAGCACCGAGAGATCACGCGGTTGAAGAAAAACTTCGATGAATTGCTTCCCTACTTGCGCTCTCAGAAGATCATCCACGTTCTCAACCACCTCTTTCATGGTTTTCCCAGGCGGCAGCACGGCCGGAGATTCGTGGAAAAGATGATCGAGTCGTTCGATATCTTCGAAGGGCTCAATGGCTGCATCGGAACGCGGCAAAATCGGCTGGTTTCCCGCGTGATTCAGAAGTTTCCCAGGAAAACGGTTGTGGCCGGCAGTGACGCGCATACATTGCTTCGGCTGGGTTCCTGCTACACCTTGTGCGAGGGCAGAAGCCGGAAGGATTTTCTGGAAAGTCTCCGGGCAGGCAAAGCAAGGGTTTCAGGGAAAGGTGGGAAGTTCACTCACATTTTCAATGACGCGATGGGAGTTTATCTGGCGTACTTCAGAGATATTGCCTTCCGCAACGAGGTCCACTCGGAATGGTCGGCGCTCAAGAAGGTGCGAAATGGGCTTGGCTGGGCTGGCTATCTTCCGGTGTTTTGTACCCTCTCCTTTGCCTACGCTATCATTTACTACCGAGTGGAAGATCACCGGCAGCCCTATTATGAAGGACTGTTCCACGAAATGTTGAATGCTTGAGCCGGCAAGGACAAAAAAATACCTGCCTTGTCGATGCTGGAAAGATGACAAGGCAGGCTCAATTTTTTGGGTTCGGGTTACTTCTTCTTTGCAGCTTTTTTGGCTGGCTTCTTTGCGGCTTTCTTCGGAGCGGCTTTCTTTGTCATCTTTTTCTTCGGGGCCGCTTTCTTAGCCGATTTCTTAGCTGTGGCCATTTTTTCACCTCCTTTTTTAAGGATAGAAAGCAAAGAAAGTTCGAACTAGTCACGCCTGAAGTTCGCAGGAACAGGAGCTTTAGGGGATCCGCAGGAACTGGAACGGTAACCTTCACGAGGAAACCTCTTTTTTCTTGCTTGCCGCAGAGGTCTCATCCGGCTCAGCTTTATCAGGCGCACTCGCCTTCCCCTCGACGCTTGGTTTGGCTTCCTTTGAACCTTCCTTTGCCTCGCGAATCAATCTCTCTTCCTTCAAATAGTTCTTAATCAGCCGATTGACGATCTTTTTAATCGACGTGCGGTGACGAGTCGAACTCAGCTTCAGTTCGATGTGATCTTCATCGTCAATCTCGACATTGATCTTGGCCATTAGAAGGTCGATCTTGCGGCTTTATAACAACATTTATAAATAAGTTAGTATCAAAAAACATTTGTACTTATAAGGCAGGCTTTTCCACTTGTCAACAAAAATCTTTAGCTTCCAAAGAATTTTTCTATCTTTGTATTTCCCCATCGGCAGGCTTTCTAGAGACTTTAGTAAATTTAGGGCTCCTACGAAGGCTCCGGCTTGCCAGCCTCAGTCTCACGATGGAACGTGCGGCCCACGGGGTTGGACCCACCGAAGAACTTGCTGGCGAACAGTTCGTTGACGATGGCCACCTTGGGTGAAGACAGCGTATCGCTGTCATTGAAATCGCGACCCGCAATCAGGGGAGTTCCCATCGTACGGAAGTAGCCTGGGCCGACGCGGTTGAAATAAGACTCCTTGCCACTCCCACCTGCGACCGCTCCGTCCGGACCGACGTTGTTATTCCAGCCGCTGCCGCTAATAATAAGAGGGGTGAAATTGACTTGCGCCGCCGATAGGACCCTGCTCCGCGTCCGGCTTGTGCTGCCGGCTGCGGACGCGCGGCAGCGCGTCCCTATCGCTGATTTCTTCCCAGCTCCAGGGCACCCAGAAGACCTGACTGCCAGTAACCTTCGGCTAATCTGGATCGTGTTGTCTTTCAGCCGGCCTGTGAGACGACGCAAATAGTGTCTCTTGAATCGTCTCGTGAAAACCTAGTACCCTATCTGTAACCATGACCTTCAGCTCGACGAATCATCCAACAGAAGGGAAGGTCGCAATACTGGTCGCCGTGGAATGTTCTTCATGAAGATAGCGACAGGTTTTTGGGGGCGTCTTACCTTTTGGCTTGCGCTCACACTTCTTGCAGGAGTGACGGTGCCGGCTGAGGCCGCGCATGATCCAAAGCCGGACCCAAGCTGCCGGGTCAGCGTCTTGGTATTGGCCATATGCAGCGAGTGGGTCTCGAAACCGTGGCGCGAGCGCTGTGCGGCGGAACGTCCGATGCTGAAATAGCCCGCCGGAGCGATCGTCGGAAACATCAGCGCGTCGGCGTTGTCGCGGATGTACGCCGGAAACCCTAACTCCTTGCCCGGATCGAAGTCCTCGCCGCGCGGGCTTAGCCCCCGCAGGATGCGGTTGGCTCCCAGGCGGATATTGAGTACGTAGGTCGGGCTGAACGTATAGCTGTAATCGAAGGCGAAGCTGTTGCTGCCTTCCGTGACCAGCAGTCCCGGGTCGGCCACCAGAATCTCCGGCGGGAAAAAGTCCGGCGGTTTGATGGCCAGCGCGCGTCGCGAATAGCGCGTGAAGAAGCGCTGCCGGT
>JAKEER010000386.1 GCA_022616615.1 Acidobacteriota bacterium | reverse complement strand
CGTAACCAAGCAAGCGTTTCGCTGGCGGAACGCACTGACTCGAGACGAAGCGTGCGTTTGACGCAGCCACCCTGGGAGCGCGGGCGTCCCGCCCGCCTCGGCGCGGGCGTCCCGCCCGCCTCGGAGCGGGCGGAGGCCGCGCCGATGGCCTGCGGCCACAATTGCGGGCGGGACGCCAGGCGGGACGCCCGCGCTCCCAGGGTGGGCATCGCCACTCCAAGAATGTCCAATCTCCAGAACCGCAGCCTTCGGCTGCGGTGCGGAGTTTCTATTCTACATTTTGCGGGGCCCAAAGAGAGCGGGAATCAAAGTTCTCCCCAGCGCAGATTGGAATCTGGGAAGGTGGAACTAAGGTCTGCCCAAGAGCCGCGTTCACGCGGCTTGTTTCAAGATTAAAGGCCAGCCGTTTTACGGCTGGTTGGTCGATGGGAGCAATGACAAAACTCGAGCCCGTTTCCAGCGGGCTTTTCTTCAGGCTTCAGCCACGAAGGCAAATGATTCCAGGATGAAACGGATTGGGGTTGAATTCGGACCCGGAAGCCCGCTGAAGCGGGCTGCCCGGAGATCGGCGGACTTCGCTAACCAGCCGTATAATGGCTGGCCAATTCCCGCGAACGCGGGAATCCAGCCCTTCGTCGGGAGACATTACATTCACGCGTTCCCGGGAATGACAGGCTTCCGCCCGGACGGCGGTTTGCCGGCCCGTTTGGTTCAGGCTCAATTCAGTTTCGCTTCCATCGTGATCGTAGTGTTGAGCAGCCGAGAAATGGGACACCCTGTCTTGGCACGATTGGCGGCGGCCTCAAAGGCGGACGCGTCAGCGCCAGGGATTTTCGCACGGACATCCAGATGGACCTTCGTGACAGTCCACCCAGCGTCCAGCTTTTCCATCGTTACTGTGGCTGTCGTGTCGATGCTTTCGGCGGTCATTCCGGCGCCTCCGAGCTGGCCAGACAACGCCATCGAAAAACAACCCGCATGTGCTGCTGCGATCAGTTCTTCCGGATTGGTGCCTACACCGTTTTCAAACCGGGTGCTGAACGAGTATTGAGTCTTGGATAAAACGGCGCTTTCGGTCGAGATACTTCCCTTCCCTGCCTTCAAATCACCCTGCCATTGCGCTGAAGCTTTGCGTTGCATTGGTATCTCCTTTGAGCTAATGACGGACTTGCCGAGGACGATCAATCCCTGGTATTCGACGATCAACCAATCTCTAGTATAAGGCCTCGGATTCTGAGGCGATCGACATATTGGTCCGAGCAATGGTTAGAAGACACGACTCTTGCGAGTCTGCTCCCCACGCCCCGCTCGGGGAGAGGGGAGCTGTGAAAAAATTCGGAATTTGTGGAAAACGCCGCGTGAGGGCACGGCCTCCAATGATTTGCAAAGAGTTGCAAGCACTCTTTGGAGGCCGGGTCCCCCGACCCGGCGATTTTTTCACAGCTCCAGTGGATCGGAGGTGAGGAGGCCCTTCGCCGTGGCCTGCTACTTCTGCACCTATTAATAAACGATCTACGATGTTGGAGCCCCTCTCCAACCGCCTCGCTACTTGTACTTTGATTTCAGCTCGGCGAATAATTCGTACTGGTCTGTCGCCACAAAATCCACGCCGGCTTCTATGGCTGCCTTCCAGCGCAGTCGCACGCCCTCTTCAGAACCGAAGTTGTAGCTCTCAGTCCATCCGGGAGAACTGCCCGTCGCATGACCGTTCAGCGTGTAGAAGCGAATCCAGAGCCCTTTGACATGAGCCTGACGAACCAGAGCGTTCAGCCGTTCCCTGTCGGCCGCTGTCCAGTCGCCTGGCTTCCGCTGGCCTTCTTCTTCCACGAAAGACCAGGGGTTGTTCCACCAGCGGCGATAATTATTCGAGGGTGGAACTCGCTCCTCGAGGGGATCTGATCCCTCCTGCAGCTTTACTGCTCCAAATAACCGCAATTGTGTTCCGGGAGGAGCGTCATCATGAAAGATTTTCTGCTGGGTGTCTGAGCTGCCGGTGAGCACCAGCACCGGCTTTAGAGCCAGGGGATTGGACTTCTGCAAGTCTGGCCCGCGCTCCGCTGTGCACAGCCAGCTCTCGTATTCTCCCAGCAAGCTCCATATAGCCGCCAAATGCGCTCGTTCTTCACTCTTGAAATCCAGGTTCAGGGTAATGAGCGGCCAATGCCTGCGGCTTCCTTCGCTCAATGCCGCTTCCACAATGGGGCGAATACGTTCGAAGAAATAATTCTTCAACGTGGGTTCGTCACCCACGTAAGGAGCGTTGTGCGCCACAATCGACCAAGACCTGCCAGTGCCCTTGTCCGTGTACCACACCAGATCCTGTTCAACGGCAAGCGGCAGACCTGCTTTTAGAGCGCGCTCCAGTCGGTCCGTCCACTGGCCGTGCTCGGGATAGCAGTTGTGGGCGTCGAGCAGCACTCGCTCACCAGGCAGATAGCTGGAATGCTCTGCCGCGATTGGGAAATCCAGGAGATAGAGAACAGCGCCTAGAAGCAGCAGACAGAAGGAAAGGCGAAGTGTAGACCGACGGGCTTTCAATTCAACTCTCCTGCAAATAAGCTCCCCTCCTCAGCTGAGGAAAGCTAAGGAAGGGGGTGAACGCTTGAGAAGCGTTCACGGGGCCAACGGCCACGGCAGGGGTTGGTTGATGGGCCGCGCTTCGTCGGTGATAGATCGAACCGCCCCCGCAGCGGCGTGCCGCCGCTGCTCCTCTCCTTATCCCCTTATCCAAGGGGACTCACCACTTTCATGCATCGTGGTGCCGCCCAGCAGCGGCATGAGCAGGACCCGCTTCAGCCCAGTGCTGCCCGGGCAACTTTGCCTATTCCGGCCATTCGGTCTTCGGCCGGAAGTTGTAGCGCAGAAAGTGCTGGTTGATCGTGGCGCTGTTCCAGCGACTGACGCGAATCATCTGCCGCGAAGATAGCAGCTCAGCGGGATCCATGAGTCTCGAAAAGTCTGTGAAGTCTTCCCAGCTCCCAACGAATTTCTTCGGCCAGCGCCTTCCCAGCGGATGCTCCGGCAGACGCCGCCCCTCTTTGGCAAGCTTTTCGTAGGTTCCCCGGTTGTAGTCCAGCAACGTGATCGGGCGGCCTACAGGATAAAACTTCTTTTCGGAATCGCCCTCATTGGCGACGATTGGCAGTTTCTCCCAACCCAGGGGCAGCGAGCCATGTTTGCCCCATTGTACGTTGACGCGTGGCCTTTCGCCGTGAGCTTGGGCATCCTGAAGCGCTTGGCCGCTGCCGCGCAAGATTCGGCCGTGAAAGTAGGTGCTGAGGCCCGTGATCGTCTTCTTACCGCCGGAGTATTCCACCCACAAGACTTCGTGGTCGCAGGGGTCATTATCTTCTGGAAAGTCGATGTCGTCTTCCCAGAAAAGGTGATATGCAATAATGCGCCGGCTGGGGTGGAGGATGACGCCGAAGTCCTGCAAGCGAAAGGGCTCGACCGGCGTGACGTAGAGCCGCGGAAGAAAGCGATGCGCCAGCGCGATTTGCTCGGCAGTGGCTTCTGCGGGCGGATCGAGCTTCAGCGCGGCCGCGTACTCCCGGCTAGCTTCGTCCAAGCACCGCCTGTCGTGAAAGCTGACGCCGAGTTCGTGATGCGTTCGAGCCTTGTCTTCTGCGGGGCCAAGTCCCAAAACACGGTGTTGAAGAACACCAACTGCAAGTGTCGTCAAAACAACAGCAGACCAGAACCAGCCATGTCTCATGATCTCTCACCATCATTGGAGGGACGCTGTGAATAAAAGTCGCTCGCTGATCCGCATCCTGTCCTCTGCGAGCGGTAGTTGCCGGGTTTATCCGCGAACTGTCCATGAACCCTGCGGGAATGCCGTCCTGCAACCGGAAGATGGCGTCCGCCCTCTTCAGGGTTCCGCTGCCGGCAATCTGCTGGTCGCGCAAAATGATGAAAGGGAAATTGAACCCCAACAAACCTTCGCGACCCTGGCGATTCGTATGGTTGTAAAAAGTCCCATAGGCGCCCCGCACCACCGTGCGTGATGCTGGCGCATAAGCGAATCCGAAGCGCGGAGCAAAGTTGTTGGTGTCTGGATGAATGAGCGATTCACTAAACAGACTGCCCTCTTTGGCCTGCACGTAAGCACGTGTGCTGGGACCGAAATTGGCCCATTGAAAGTCGCGCTCACGCGGAGGAGTACTGAATTCATACCGCAGACCATAGTTCAGCGTCAGACGGGTACTGATCTTCCAGTCGTCCTGAGCATAAAGGGAGTAGATCTTCTGGAAGATGTTAAAGACGGTGTTGGAATCCTGCTGGTAGCGACTCGGGAAGCCAAGCAATAGATCGGCGACAGCCCCCTGAAAAGAGACGTTATTTCCTGTGCCGCTGAAGCGGCCGGTAAACTCGAAGTTGCCCAGCAGAGAGCTGACATCGCGAATACCCGTCTGGACATGCAGGACCTCACCTCCGAACTTCGTTGAGTGATCTCCGTGAGTCCAGGCAAAAGAGTCACGGAAGTTATAAGAGCGCGGAGTTTGAAATTGCGGCACCGAAGTGGTCCGCCCAATGCGGCGTTCGATCACAGTGGTCAGCTGAGTCACGGGAATGCCTCCGCAGATGCTTTCATCGGTTGGGCTTCCCTTCAGGTCAATCAGCCGTTCCGGACACCCAGATCCGAAGTTCGGTGGTGTCTGGAAGAAGTTTCCCCGTGCATACCCGAAACGCATCTCTGAAACGAGCGTCGACGAGAGCACCCAGGTGGCGCCCACCGCCACTGCCTGTGAGCGCCACAAGGCAGAGCCAAACGTGTCGTTGCGCGATCCTTCCGAAAGGCCGGGTCGGAACGAAGGTTGGAACAAGTTCGTGTCCGAAAACGAATAGCGGCCAAACAGATTGAACCGGCTCGACAGGTTGTGATCGACGCGAACGTCAAACTGATCGGTGCGGTTGCGAGTGATGGGAACGCTGACGAAGTTGTTGTCGATCTGGCCAGGCGTGCCCGCGTTGGGATCAGGACTGACATCCACAATCTTCTTACCCACAGGATCTACCAGGGCCGAGGGAAGGACCCAGCAGTTACCCTGGCCATCGTTGCAATCGGCCGTGGCTGGCTGGCGAAAATCCTGGCCCGTGTCGCTCGCGTTGTATGGATTAAAGATGGGAATCGTAAACATGCCCTTACGCCAGATGGGTTGCGGGACGGAAGAAGTCCGCACCGTCCCCAAGCGGTCGCGCAGCCCTTCGTAGTCGGTGAAAAAGAAGGTCTTGTTTTTCACAATCGGGCCGCCAATCGTAGCTCCAAACTGATTGCGCAGCCGGAACGGCTTGGAGACCCTGTTTTTGTTCGAAAAGAAGTTTGACGCATCGAGGTTGTCGTTGCGGTGAAACTCGTAGGCCGAGCCGTGCATCCCGTTAGTCCCCGATTTGATCACGGCATTGATGAGCGCTCCAGAGCTCCGGCCGAACTCCGCAGCATAGGCGTTGGTTTGAATCTTGAACTCCTGCAGCGCGTCTACAGAGGGCTGAATCACCTGCATGTTGCTTCCACGAAATGAATTGGAGTACAGGTGTTGTCCACGCCGTCCAGAAGGAAGGCATTTTGAAACGCCCGATTGCCGTTGACGTTAAAGGCTCCTTTGAACCCGATTGATTGAAGCCGTGGCGTTGCCGTCAAAACCCCCGGAGACAGGGTCGCGAGCTGGTTGTAGTCGCGGCCATTGAGAGGCAGTTCCACAATCTTTCGCTCATCAATGACTGCTCCCCGACCCGAAGTGTCGACTTCCAAGAGAGGCGCTTCGGCGGAAACGGTCACCTCCTGGGTGATTTCACCGACGGTCAGCTCAATATCGAGTCGAGCCGTCTGATTGACCTGAAGAGTTACGGCAGTGTTGACATACTTCTTAAAACCAGAGGCCGACACCGCCACTGTATAAAGACCGGGTTTTAGACTGGGCACAACGTAGCGTCCATTTTCATTGCTTCTTCCAGTGGACGAAATGTTGGTGCCTTGGTTTGTAACCGTGACATCAGCGTTCGCGATGACACCGCCCGACGAGTCCGTCACCGTGCCCGTGAGCGTCGCGAGTTCCGACTGGGCTAGCAGCCAGGCGCTGGACCCGGCTGCACCCGCCCAACTCAGCCAGAGAAAGCAGGAAAACAGAAGCTGAGGGCAGTGATAAATAGAGAGTTTCCATATGGATCGTTGGTCTTGCGTTTTCATGGCTTAGCTCCTTCTTGGACAGAGTTGAGGACTCTTGCCAAGTTAGAAAAACAACGACGAACATAATGTGAAGATCGTTGGAACCATTCTGAATCCGGTTGATCCTTGAGTCAAGGCTGCCCGGACGGCCAGGGAAGAGAAGATAGGCCGGCAGCGTTAAGCGGGTATGAACATTGTCTTAAGAGTAAGTTAATTTCGGGGGCGAGACCCTCACAGTAATAAATGACTCTACTACCGGACACGGTAAAGAGGGAGAGATTGGATGTGGGAAACTCCAAATCTGGCGCGGGTCTGCGCATCTCAAGAAATCGATATTTCGGGCGCCGTCCTCTCATCACTAGCCCCTGGAGCTGTGAAAAAATTGAACGGGAGGGATCCTGACCCGTCACGGTTCTGAATCCACAACCGAAAACGCGCGCGGAGCGCGCGTTCCATCTGGGTGGAGCGGGCGCGTGGGACCGCTGTCCCCCTGCGCACGCCTCTTGCCGGAAGGAGCCCATCGTCAATTTTTTCACAGCTCCCCTTTCTAGCGTTGGGGCGAGGGGAACCGAGATTGTTTGATCGTATTTGTTTAGCGGGGTGGCACGGCCCGTGCTGGTGGCAGGCTTGGTCGAGCAGCACTGTGCGAGGACCCACTCGCTACCGCTCGCGGTACTGTCAGCGCCCGGACCCTGAGGCGAACAGTACCGCGAGCGGTAGCGAGTGGGTCCTGGGTGCGCAGAGGCAGCGTCACCTCGCTAAACAAATACGTTTGATCTTTTGAGAACGCTTGCCAAAAAGCAACCTGATGGTGATCTCAAGGCAGATTCACCCGCTCATCAAGACAACGACGCTGTGGGGCGCCACATCATAGACCGACGGCTTGGTCAGCCGCTGATACTTGCCTTCGGTCTTAATCTCGTGCGGAGGGGCTAATGAAGTGTCGACAAAACGATACCATCGTTTATGGTGAGAAGGCGCGGTCAGTTCCACGTTGAGCTGGCCTTCATAGGCATTGACCAGAACCAGCAAATCGCTTTCGGTCCCTTCGCCCACTAGTTGCATGCCCAGAAATCGCGAATGCCACCCCCAGTCCGGCTCATGTGGCTTCACACCATGCCAGATGAAATCCGGAACCTCGTCCAGATTTTGGTACGTTCTGCGTCTGAGAATGGGGTGCTTCTTGCGAAAGGCGATGAGCTGTTTGAAAAAACGGAAGAGATCGCGGTGTTGGCGCCGCAGGCGCCAGTTCAACCAGCTGATTTCATTGTCCTGGCAGTACGGATTGTTGTTGCCCTGCTGGGTGCGGCCCATTTCGTCACCCCCCAGGATCATGGGAACCCCCTGCGAAAGCAGCAAGATCACCGCGAAGTTTTTCATCTGCTGCTTACGCAACCGGTTGATGGCCGGGTCCGAAGAAGGTCCCTCCTGGCCGCAATTCCAGCTGTGGTTTTCGTTAGAGCCATCTGCGTTATTTTCGCCGTTCGCCTCATTGTGCTTTTCGTTATAAGAGACCAGATCCATCAAAGTGAAGCCATCGTGGCTGGTCACAAAGTTGATGCTGTGAAAAGGAGCCCGTCCGTCGTCCTGATAGAGATCCGCACTGCCGGCCATGCGCGTGGCCAGCAGCGGAACCATGTTGGCATCGCCTTTCACGAACCGGCGCACGTCATCTCGATACTTACCATTCCACTCAGCCCAGCGGCCCCAGTTTGGAAAGGTTCCCACCTGATAAAGCCCGGCTGCGTCCCAGGCTTCGGCAATGAGCTTGGTGTTTGCCAAAACCGGATCGGCGGCGATGGCTTCGAGCAGCGGAGGGTTCGCCAGCACCGAGCCGTCTGTTCCACGACCCAGAATTGACGCCAGATCGAATCGAAACCCATCGACATGCATCTCGGTCACCCAATAACGCAAGCTGTGCAGGATGAGCCAGCGCACGACCGGATGGTTGCAGTTCAGGGTATTGCCACACCCGGAGTAGTTGGCATACTTCCCGGTTTCGGGATCGACCAAGTAATAAATCTTGTTGTCCAGCCCGCGGAAACATAGCGTGGGGCCGCGCTCATCACCCTCCGCCGTGTGATTGAACACCATGTCTAGGATCACTTCGATGCCGGCCTCATGCAGCGCCTTGACCATGCGTTTGAATTCCACCAGCGGGTTCCTTCCGTTTTCAGCGTAGGCAGCCTTCGGTGCGAAAAAGCTGATGGGATGGTATCCCCAGAAATTCTTCAGCGGTTCGCTGGTCAGCGGATTGGTGCTGGGGTTGTCGTTTTCTTCAAACTCCGTGATGGGCATTAGCTCAACGGCCGTGATTCCCAGCTCTTTGAAATAAGGGATCTTTTCGACGACTCCCGAGAAAGTTCCCGGATGCTCGACGTGGGAGGCGGCGTGCTGGGTAAAGCCACGAACGTGCATCTCGTAGATGATCGAATCCGCTAGATGTGTGTTCAGCGGCTGATCGTTTCCCCAGTCGAACGTGTCTTCAACAACCATCGAATAGCGGTGTTTCACTTGACCCGGCGCCCGCAAGGTCTCTAGATGTAAGCTCTCGCCCCAGATTTCTCCATTGGAAAGCGCCGTAGCATAAGGGTCAATCAAGATGTGCTTCGGATCGTAGCGATGGATTGGGCCGCCGGTGTTGGGAGAGCGTTCAGCGCGAAAGCCATACCGCACGCCAGCATCCAGCCCACGCACAAAAGCATGCCAGACGTCTCCCGTACGGTTAAAGCGAGGATCGAGCCGGAACTCGACCGTCTCTTCAGATTCGATCGACGGAGCAATGACCAGGGTCAGTGCCGTCGCATGGCGCGAGAACACGGAAAAGTTAACGCCGTCGCGCTGCAAGCTGGCGCCGAGCGGCAACGGGTGGCCACGGCTGATCTCAAACCGCCGGCCTCCCGAGCGTGTGTTGCTAGGCTTTCTTGATTTCAAGATGCT
>JAKEER010000385.1 GCA_022616615.1 Acidobacteriota bacterium | reverse complement strand
GCAGGCCATCGGAGCGGCCTCCGGCCGCTCCGAGGCGGGCGGGACGCCCGCGCTTCCAGGGTGGCTGCGTCAAACGCACGCTTCGTGTCGAGTCAGTGCGTTCCGCCAGCGAAACGCTTGTTTGGTTACGGCTCTACACAAACCGCGCTCACAACAACCGAAAAGCCGTGCGAAAGACCGGAAAAAATGTCCAGTCTCCAGGGCAAGCCGGAGGCTTGCTAGCATGGGCAAGATGCCCATGCCACAGGCGTCCCGCCGTGGGTTCACCTCTTTCCACGTTGGGCGAGAGAGAACAGGCGTGAGCGTTGCTGGCCTCCAAGATTCTTTCGCTATCTGTTCAGACGCACCTTCCGTCGTTTCTTGCAAGGTTTCCTCTTTCCCAATAGATGCCAGCGATCGAAAAAAGTTCCCCGTCCGGTTGTCTGCTTCAAAATCAGCGGCTGCGCTCCTGAGGCGAGGTCACCAGCCCTTGACCGTCCAGTGCTGTATATCCATCCGCTGGCGCTAGTCCCAGCCAGGGATCGGAGCTGGGGGTGAGAAACAACTCGGCGTACACCTTCTCGTTGAGAGCGTCAACCGACGGTCCCGCCTCGCCGCTCATGAACCATTCGTGAATGCGTCGATGCAGCAGGTACTCGTTGCGGACCGTGTCCTGCGCCATGGAGCGTTCAAAGCTGTGTATGGCTCGTAGCAATGGAGACTCTGCCAGGCTCTTGGTGACGGCCACCCGCGCGGCGGCTTCGGCATTCGGCACCTTGCTGCGCATGAGGTCCCGGCTTTGGGCGTCCAGCCGCGCATCTTCAGCATGCAGTTGCGCGATTCTCGCCCACGTGGCGTCATCGGTCTGGGCTTCCATCCTTTTGGCGTTGGGCAAAACGCCCAGCAAGAGTGGTGTTTCAACAGCGGCTTTGGTTAGCGCGCGGCGGTTGGCCAACATCGCGATGGGACCCGTGGCAATGGGACTTATAGCTATGGGGTGGTTCTGAACTGGGTTAGCCAGTTCTGAAAGTCCCACTGGCGTCGTCAGGCGGCTGAGGTCTGATCGCCAGTTCACTAGAAGCGTCTGGAGTTGTGCCGCATGGTACTGCCGCAGCCAGGCATCCTTTTGGCGGCTGTCCAAGCCCCCGCTCTCCAATGCCAGTTTCTCGGCCCGCTCTAGTCCACGAAGAAAGGCCTGGGGAGCGTAGAGACCCGGCAATGCCTCAACAGGCCGGCCTTGGGCATCGAGAATGTAATGGATGCTGTTGCCGGTGAGCGTCCGCCGGATCTGCCGCCCATCCCCGAAGTCGATGGTCACTTTCGGGACCGGGCGTACCGACTGCCAGTGCAGTACGAAACGCTCCCGCAAGACCTCAGCGACTTCGGCATTCGCGTAGAGAGCTGTCCGAAAGAAGCGGCTGTTCGCGCAGCTATACTCTTCATCCAACCGGCCTAGTAACCGCAGCGAAAGAATCGGTTTGCCTTCGGCTTTGGCGGCGGCCACAGCTTTTTCAAAGTTTGTGTACCAAAACAGCGCGCTATGCGTGTTGTCGCGTTGCGCGCCAACCGCGTCGAAGGCTGCGTCCCGGCGCGCGCGCCAGGCAGCTGACACTGGCTGGTCCCCGACTTCCTGCTCGAGTGCTCTGAGTCCCTGGGGCCCCACTTCCCGCAGTCGGATCATGGCGTCCCTTCTCTCGGCAGCCTCGCCGTAGATAACCTGATGTGCCAGTAAACGCAGGTTAGCCGCTGTCCGTAACCCATTCGCCCTGGAGATCTCTGTGTGGACAAACCCGCACGTTGCCAGCAAACCCACGAAGACCCCCCGTAGCAGATGTCTCATAACTATCCTCCTCACGTTTCAGATTGAGAATAAGAACTGCACCTGGTTTGCAGTCTAGCCGCGGACGCGCGTTTGCAGGGTAAAAGGTGGGTAAAACTGTGGCGGGCGATTAAATGCCAGGGTGCCAGAGATCGACACACCTGGGAGGGCGTGGAAAACCTCCGGGCACAAGCTATCAGCAGTCAGCTTTGCGCGATAGTCTCTGCAGGCGCCGAAGACTACTGTCTCGAGTTTCTATTCTACATTTGCCCCGTCTGCCCCGTCAGGAAACGTGGGACTGCAGCAGCGTTTGAACCCGTCGCACACTGTGGGTGGCGAAATCAGCCCCAACGGGGCTGTGCTGTAAAGCCCAGGGTTGCCGCAAAGCGACGACGGTCGCGAAGCGGCTACCCTGGGTACGGAATTCCTCCGAAAGACCCAACCCCAAGGGGGTTGTGGTTCGGGGGAAGTACGACCAAGTTGTTTCACGGAATGATCTCAGGGTGATATCGTGATCTTTCCCTATCAACCAGCGAGGTGGTTTTCATGGCCCAGTCTCTGTCTGCAGTGTACATTCACCTGGTTTTCTCGACCAAGGATCGCTTCCCCTTCCTTAGCGACCTCGACATGCGGCAGGCCACTTTTGCCTACTTGAGCGGCACGTCCAAAAATCTCGACTGCCCGACAATTACAGTGGGCGGCATGCCAGATCATGTGCACATCCTGGCAAGGTTCGGCAGAACCATTTCCCAGGCCGACTGGGTCAAGGAACTCAAACGCGTCTCTAATGGGTGGCTGAAGAAACAGGGGCCTCAATTTTCAAAGTTTGAATGGCAAGCTGGCTATGCTGCTTTCTCGGTGAGCCAGTCCAACCTGAGCCGAGTCAAGAACTACATCAACGAGCAAGACACACATCACCACAAGTTCGCCTTTCAGGATGAATTGCGCACGCTGCTGCGAAGGCACCAGATCGATTTCGATGAAAGATACGTGTGGGACTGACCGCAACCCCTTTCGGGTTGACTGGTGAGATTTTTCGGAGCCCAGGGTAGCCGCTTCGCGACCACTGTCGCTTCGCCGCAACCCTGGGCTGCACAACACAACCCCTTTGGGGTTGGATCATTGAGATGATATCCCAGGGACCACCTGACCGCCGAAGGGCTGCGAATGATGGATCTACTGGGTTGGAAACGTAACCGTGAACACGGCGCCGCCGCCGGGCGCTGGACTGTAAGCCGCATCGCCGCCCTGGGCGCGGGCCAGACGCTCGACCAGAGCCAATCCCAATCCCAGTCCGGCCGGCGGATCGGCCTGTTTTCCGCGCACAAAGGGGCGAAAGAGGCGTTTGCGGTCGGCTGGCGAGATTCCTGGACCATGATCGGCCACCGACAAGCTCACTCTGGCCAGAGTGTGCTTGAGAGAGACATGAATGGTCCGGTCTGCTGCCTGCCGGCTGTATTTCTCGGCGTTATCCAGAAGGTTTTGAACGATGCGATCGAGCGCGTCGGGATCGAAATGCGCGGCAGGAAGTCCTTCCGCAACGATGAGCTCAACGCGTGCGCCCAGAGACTCAAGAGCAGGCTCGAGGCGTGCCACACAATGATGAACCGCGGCGCCTAGGTTCCCGCGCTCAGGACGAACCGAATGGCTCGCACGCTCAAGGCGGGTGAAGCTCAAGACATTTCCGACCACCCGGCCGAGACGCTCGGATTCTTCGGCAATGCGGCGAGCATAAGCGCGGCCGCGGTTAGGGTCACCCAATCCTTCCGCGATCATCTCTCCATACATCCGCAGGCCGGCCAGCGGTGTCCTCAGCTCATGGGCTGCTGCGGCTGCGAACTGGGAACGCTGGCGAGCCAGTTGTTCCGACTGCCAGACCAGACCGACCACCAGCAATCCGGCCAGTAGCGCAAACACCGTTCCGGCGGCGAAATACCTTAAGAATCCGCGTTTCACCTGCAGGGCCTGAGCGCCCGCCGCCGGGAGAGCGGCAGCCACATCCACCGCCAGATGCCAGGATGTTCCTTCGATCGCTGAGGTCACCATGCTTTCTTTGGCCTGGGCGGGGAGATTTGGTAGCAGGTGAGCCGGGAAGGGTGTTCCCTTGAGTTCTTCAGCAAGGGCAGATCGTGAGATGGCGAACCCTTGGGCCATGACACCATCGGGCCGGGTTACTTCCCGCAGAGCCACCAGCGAGGCCACGTTCCCAACGGGAAGCGTATGCCATAGCAGGGGTCCCACTCCAATGACGATCTCTTTCTGTTTGATGGGAGTCTCGGGACGAGGAAGTTGTGGCGAAAGACGATTGCTGGCGGCGGCTTGCTTCAGGTTGGCATAGAGCTGGTTCGCCTGAACATTTTGGGCGAAAGCCGCGGGGTCGAGGAGCTCCACTTGTTGAGGAGTGCGAGAAAACTTCAATGGCTGGTTGGGAAGTCCAGGGTCGGCGGACTGAGGGCTCGCCGCTTCGCCCCCTTTCGCAGGCTCGCGACCGGCTTGCAGATGAGTTGGCGATCGCAGGCTTTGGCCGAATTGCGTCTGAGCTGAGGGTACCTCTCCCTTTGCCTGTAAGACCGGAGTTACTCGGGAGCCTAGGGTGTGCCTGGGGTTCGGCTCGATCCCCAAGGCTCGCAGATACTCAGGCGCCGCAGGCGTCAGTTGGTCAAGGAGGGCCTGCTGCGCAGCCAGTCCTTCGCGTGGATTTAGGTTGGGCACTTCGGGATTGAAGGTGGGCAAGGTCAAGCGTCCTGCTGCGTCTACTTGGAAGTGAGCCTGAATCAAAGGGTCGGCTGGCCCCTGCGCCAGCGGCGACGGAATGACCGAGGCACCTTCGTAAGCACCTTTCGGGTCGTGGTAGAGATTTTGATAATGATAGAAGGGCCGCCGCGACTCCGCCTGGCGCAGGCTTTCCAGCCGGGCTGCCAGACGTCTAGCGTGCCGGTCGGCCGTCTCGCGAGCCTGCTGCTGGGGTTCGCGTTCCAGCCGGATGGTTTCCCGGGCCACTTCGCGCGAGCCCACCACGTACCAGGCGCTGCACGGCCCGGCCACCGCGGCCGAAGTCATCAGAAAGGCCGCTACGGTCCGGCTGATTCTCACGGTTCCCCCCACGCGTATCCCACTCCCTTGACCGTGACCACGATTTTGGGATTGCCGGGGTCGCGCTCGATCTTCTGCCGGAGGTTGGCGATGGTCATGTCCACGGTGCGGGTTTCCATGTCTGCCCGCGCGCCCCACACCTGTTCCAGCAGCTCGGAGCGGCTCACCGCGCGAGCCCGTTGCTGGTAAAGACAGCGCAGGATGCCTGTCTCCCGCGCGGTCAGGGCAATTCGCTTCTTGCCCTTCTGCCCCAAACAGTGTCCGAGATCGAAGCGCCATTCACCTGCCTGGATCGCCTCAGGGCCGCCAGGCACCGTCTTAGCGCGCCGCCCCAGCGCTTCTACTCGCGCCAGCAGTTCCTTTGCGCCGAAAGGTTTGGTGACATAATCGTCGGCTCCGACACCTAAGCCCAAGACGACGTCATCTTCCGAGCCACGCGCGGTCAGCATCAGGATTGGGAGAAAAGGGCGGGCTAAGCGAATCCGCCGGCAGACCTCAATCCCGTCCAGCGTTGGCAACATCAGGTCCAGGAGAACCAGATCGTAGGGAACCGCCGTGGCCTGTTTCACCGCTGTCAGGCCGTCCGCTGCCTCGTCCACACGGTGCCCAGCGGCACGCATAAGATCCAACAGGCCGTCCCGCAAAACGCCTTCGTCTTCGACGATGAGTATCTGCATGCCTATCCTCTGTTTTTAAGTATAGCCAAGCCCCGACCTGAGAAGTGTGTCAAATTGATGTAAAAATAATTCACTTGGAGGCCAGAGCTCACGCTGCTGGTGATTTTGGATTACATCAGTTCTAGCGACCACTTCAAAATCGCTGGGACAAACGATTTCTTGGAAGCATAGGTTATCGTGCAGTAGTGCCTGAAAAATCTCTGGCAGCTCCTAAAGCGCTCCTTGCGAGAACGAATGACTAATGACGAAGCTCTAATGACGAAGCTCTAATGACGAAACAATGACGAATAACGAATGTTTAATACCCGCTCTTAGTCATTGGGATTTGGGATTTCTCTCGTCATTTGTGCTTAGACATTAGTCATAGTCATTCCGGCAGACCTTCTGTGTGGCGTCTTTGTTCTGGCTTGTCCACTTCACGTTCCACGTGTCTTATCGAACGATCTTGACGTGATATTTGCCGCTTGACCGTCGCCTTGCCAGTCTGGCATCGGCCCGCTAGAATCCTCAAAGGTAATCTTGTAGCGACTGGAGGCTGTCTTTGCGCCGCGGAATCAAAGTCTGGGCTGGTGTGCCGCTGGGACTGGCTGCTGCGTTATGGATCGTTGCGGCGGTTCCGGGGCAAACCGGCGTCCCGCAGCAAGACCCTGAGGCCGTGCTGCGGGCTCTGGAAGAGATTCGATTCGATCTCAAGCGCGTGTATCGCGTCCGTGATCTCAGTTTGCGGCGCGACTCGATGATCTTCAATTTTGACCGCGGTCACATTATCTTTCTCGAACCGGTGAACGGTTTGGTTACAGGACTGCTTTTCTGGGGGCAGGGGACCCTGGTGGCGGTGCCGCCACACAAAATCGAGAAGCAGCAACTGAATCTGTTCACTGGCTCCCCCACCCTCAACGAACACTTTCGAGAAGCGTTCCTCCGGTTTACTGACGACACCCACACTGACTTGATTGCGCAGATTTCTTCGTCCCCGGACGACGAGCCCATAGACGAGACGGCTGGCTTGACGCAGTTTCAGCAACTTCTTCGACGCGAGGTGCTTTCCAATTATCGCGTGCTGGCCGATCTGCTGGATGGCAGAAAGACACCAATGTTTTCTGCCAAGATTGCCGGAGGGAGGTTGGGAATCATTGATCTTGCCCACGATCGGCGCAAAAGCGAGGATGTCTACTTCGGGCAGTTTCGAACCGAACAGGAACGCACGACTTACGACAGTTGGTGCAGCTATTCCAGCGCATCCAAAGAGAAGGAGCTCGCCCTCGGCGAAGTTCCGGGAAGACTCATCGATGTCCGCCACTATCGCATCGATGCTCAGATCGACAAGACCGACCGGCTTTCTGGTGTCGCCGAAGCCGAGTTTCGTTGCGAGAAGGATGGGGGATGGATTCTGACCTTCGATCTGTCACGATTTCTGAAGGTATCGAAGATTCAGGACGAGCAGGGGCGCTCGCTGCGTTTCTTTCAGAACAGCGACATGACGAAAGACGAAGAGATTAGCCGCCTCGGACATGACGTCGTGTTAGTGATGATGCCGGAAGCCATGCGGCGTGGCGAGATGAAGACGCTGAAGTTCGCCTACTCAGGAGAGGTGATCTCGCGCTTGGGAAGCGGTATGTTCTATGTGGGCTCGCGTGGAAGCTGGTATCCGAACCTGGGAACCACCGATCGCGCCCGGTACACAGTCAGCTTCCAACACCCCAAGCCGTTTACGATTGTGGCGACCGGAGATCTGGTGAAGACCTGGGAGGAAGGCAACCGGCGATGCTCGCTGTGGAGCAGCGAGGGTGAGATCCCAGTCGCCGGGTTTAACTATGGAGACTACGACCGAACCGTAGCTCCAGCGGGCACCGTGCAAGTGGAAGTTTATGCCAATCGCGGAATTGAGAACGTGCACCAGGAAGTCATCGGCCGCATGGAGCATCTGCGGCAGCTTCAGCGCCAGCAGGCGTTGAACATGCGCAACCGGAGGGCGCCCAGTGTTACTGCCGATCCCTTCCCAGTGATGCCTAATTTCCTCGACTTCGACACAACTCGCTTTGCCAAAGAGATTGCAAACCAAGTGGCCGGCACCCTGGCCTTCTTCGAACCCTTCCTGGGTAAGTATCCCTATCGTAAACTTGCGGTGTCGCAAATCCCCGGCCGCTTCAGCCAGGGTTGGCCTTCGCTGCTTTACGCCTCGAGCCTCTCGTTTTTCAGCCCGGCGCAACGCACTCGGTTGGGGCTGGAGCGCGACCGGGAGGCGCACTACCTCGAATGCCTCCACGCTCACGAGATCGCGCATCAATGGTGGGGCAACCAGTTGGGATGGAAAAGCTATCGCGATCTCTGGATGTTCGAAGGCTTCAGCAACTATTTGGGGTATCTTTCCTTACGCGCGAAGTATCCGGAGGGCAAACAATTCGAAGACTTGTTGCGGTTCGGGCGCGAGAAGCTGCTCGCCAAGAACTCCGAGGGGCAGACGCTCGAAAGCGCCGGGCCTGTTTGGCTGGGCGCGCGGCTCTCATCTTCCAAATTTCCTAACGCCTACTCGACGCTCGTGTATGAAAAGGGCGCCTGGATACTGCACATGCTCCGCTATTTGTTCTCCGATCCCGTTTCAGGCTCCGATGAGAAATTCAAGGCATTGCTGAAAGACTTTCTCTCCGCCTATAGCGGCCGTCTGGTGTCCACTTCGGACTTTCAGAAAACCGTAGACAAGCATATGACCCAAGCGCTTGACCTGGAAGGCAATCGGAAGCTCGATTGGTTTTTCGACGAGTGGGTCTATGAGACCGGCATCCCCACCTACCGCCTGTCATATTCTTTAACTGCGCTGAAGAGTGGTGGTGTTCTGTTGAAGGGAAAGATCAAACAAGAAAACGTCTCTGAGTATTTCCTGATGCCCGTCGAAGTCTTTGGTCATTTCGGCCCTGAAAAGATCACCCGAATTGGCCGCGTCGTGGCCTCGGGCAAGGAAACCGATTTCCGCTTCAACCTGAAAACGAAACCGCATAAAGTCACGCTGGACGAGAATCATCAGATCCTGTGCGAGAACGAAACCCTGTGAGCTGGCCCCAGCTTGCGCTGCTTGCCTGCGGTTGCATCTGGATAGGCCTCGGAACGGGGTGTACGCGTCAACGCATGGCCGGAAGGTCCGCTGAACTTGGCGCGACTCCTGCGGGGCCAGCAAGTATTCGGCGGCATGCTGAAGAAACGGTTTGGTTGGAAATTAATCGCTTTCCCCAAGCTCAGGGTCTTAAACCTCTGGTGCTCCGGGCGCAGCTTCAACAGGCTGCCCGCGAGCACAGCCTCAGCATGGCACGCTACGGTTACTTCGGGCATAAGGATATGCACGGCCGAACAGTTAGGGAACGCCTTCTCGAGCGGGCAGTAACAGATTGGCGAGAGCTGGGAGAAAACATTGCAAAAGAACTTGGCAGTGCCACGGCAGCGCTGCAGGTCTGCCAGAATTGGATGAACAGCCCTGGTCACCGCCGCAACATCATCAGACCGGCCTATTCAGAAACCGGCGTTGGCGCCGCGATGGATTCGGACGGGAACATCTTATTCACGCAAGTCTTCATGGCGAGGTAAGAGCTACTGGAGCGGCTGAGCGGAGCCTGAAAGAATGTCGCGACCGCGAGGCCGTCCGAGCAGGCGCCGAACGCTCGAAAGCTGCAGCCAGTAGATCACGGCTCCGTAGACACTGCCTGTGAAGGAGAGAAGGCCCTGGGCGAGGCTGGCGGCGTGGCTTGGGTGAAAGCCCCGGCCGGCTTCCAGCAGCGCGGCTGCCAAGCCGCACCAGAAGCAACTCCAAACGATGGACGTCGTCTGCGAAACCTCGCGGCGCCCATGCGATTCGGCCACCATGTAACCCAGCAGGGTGAATGCGGCAAAGTGTTCCGTCAGCCGCAGGATGGGAATGACCCCAGGCTCGTCGGCCAGTTCCACCAGTCCCCAAGCTCCGCGCCAGGCCAAATAGTTTGATGGGACAGGCCAAAGGGAAAGCAGCAATAGGTAAGCCGCATAGAGCGGCCAAACCCGCTTCAGCACAGGGATCTCAAAACGGCGCTGACTGGAATGGCTAAAGGCTGGCAGTGCAACCAGGAGGCATACCGAGAGGCCGGCGAGACCGCTGCCGTAAAGCGGCGTCGATGCAGACTCAAGGAAGGCGGGGACACTGCTCAAGAGAAACCAGCCCGCTGCCACTAAAGCCAGCACTCCCGGCTGAAGCCTGCCTGCTGGTTTCATTCCATTCTGGTACACGCCCGCTAGCACCACACTGCCGCACAGCCCCAGGAGCCATGCCAGACGGCTGCGTGACCAGTCGCCCCCAGCCGCCAGACCATTCAGCCAGATCAGGGGAACCAGCAAGTAAACAATGTTCATCAATGGCAGTTCCAGCGCCAGCCTACCCATCCACTGCCGGTTCAGAAGGCGTTGTGCGCGATCGCAGAGCCAGGAGCCGAGCCAGCCGCCGAAGCCGTTAGTTAGCACATCCGTCGGCGAAGCGTAACGGCCGGGCAGGAAAAGCTGAGTGATCTCGATAGTAGCACTCAGACACAGCCCGAGACCAAAAACCTGCATAGAACCGGCGCCTTGGGGCGTCTTGCGAGTCAGCCGGTAGAAAAAACCCAACGGAAGGAAGAGCAGGACGTTGCAGACCGCGTCAAACCAACCGCCAGCCCAGAGGAAGGGGATCGAGGCCGGCCAATGAAAACGGAAAGGTGTCAGCGTGATCAGAAGGGTGATGCTGCAGAAATAGCTGAGGAGGCCCCATCCCAGGCCAAGTTGTTTTTTGTCCGCCCCGATTCCGGGACTCTGCAACCGATCCAGAGTATCCTCAGACGGCTTGTGCCGAAGCATCATGACAAGCATTATTCGGCCTTGCGCGCCTTGAAGACAAGTGTTCTGTAGCTAGTATTACCTTGTTAAGTTTCTCTGGGTGGCGCATACATCGTGGTTTTTGCGATGTATCCGAACTCTACGCACACATGGCAAACTGCGCCATGTGTGCGCCACCCGAAGCATCGGCAAAAGACTTAACAAAGTAGTACTAGACGTAGCGAGCGGCCTCGTACCGCCGAGATTCAAAACAGGGAACCGCCAAGGACGCAAAGAGCGCCAAGAGCTTGCCTGATGAAGCCTTTCGTAGAAGTACTCGGTCGGCCATC
>JAKEER010000384.1 GCA_022616615.1 Acidobacteriota bacterium | reverse complement strand
CGCCGCCGTTCCGATGACGCCGCAGGCAGAGGAGTCAATGGGATGCGTTGTGGTTAACAGATCGCCTTGGTGCAGGAAGACCGAGCTGAGGACCTGCGATGTCCGTCAACGGGAATGATAAGGAGGATTCACATGTGGAATAGTTTGCCGCGAAAAGGAGTATCGATGAGGGTTTCGTCTTTCTTGTGGCTCATCGCCTCATTACCGATAGCCGGCACTGGCCTGGCGGAAGTCACCTTTACGCGAGACGTTCAACCCATTCTGGCGCGAAGATGCCAGACGTGCCATCGGGCTGGGGAGGCGGCCCCCATGACTTTTGCGACCTATCAGGAGACTCGCCCTTGGGCCCAAGCCATTCGCGAGGCCGTGCTCACCGGCAAAATGCCTCCCTGGTTCGCCAATCCGGCGTATGGAACCTTTTCCAATGACCGTTCGCTGCCCAAGGAGGAAGCCGCTGTTTTGGCGGAATGGGCGGCCACCGGAGCCAAGGAGGGCGACCCGAAGATCGCTGCCGGACCTCCTCCGTTTGTGGAAGGCTGGAACATCGGCCAGCCGGATGTGATCTATGAGATGCCGGTTGATTTCCAGGTGCCGGCTACCGGGGTCGTGCCCTACATGTTCTTCGTCGTGCCGACCGGTTTCAAAGAGGATCGCTGGGTTGAGAAGATCGAAGTTCGCCCGGGCAATCGCAGTGTCGTCCATCACGCGGTGGTGCAAGTGCGAGCCCCCGGAACCCAATATCTGATGGAGGCCCGGCCGGGCATTCCTCTGGCGGACGTCCCGGCGAAACCCAAGACCGGTGAGGATAAGGGGGTTGGCGAATTCGGGTTTCCTCTCGGCAAGGGTGTCGAGGTCGCGGCAGTCTACGTTCCAGGCAGCGTCGGCGACTTGGGAAAACCGGGACAGGCACGACGGGTCAAGGCCGGATCTGATCTGATCTTCGAAATACACTACACTCCCAATGGAAAGCCAGCGGCCGATCGCAGCCGGGTCGCGATCACTTTCTCGCAACGGCCCCCTGAGCAGCGCGTGCTGAACGCGCTCGTCCTCAACGAGCGACTGCGCATTCCGGCCGGCGCGTCCAATCACGAAGTGCGGGCCAAGGTGGAACTGCACCGCGATGTTTCGGTGGTTTCCCTGTTCCCCCACATGCATCTGCGTGGGCGATCATTTCGCTTCCTGGCCCGATATCCGGATGGAAAGTCGGAGGTCTTGCTGGATGTCCCGCGCTACGATTTCAACTGGCAGTTGACTTACGACCTGAAAGATCCCAAGTGGCTGCCCAAGGGCACAGTGCTCGAATGCATCGCTCATTACGACAACTCTGCCAATAATCCGTTCAACCCGGACCCTTCGAAGGAAGTGCGCTGGGGGAACCAGACCTGGGAAGAAATGCTCATCGGCTTTGTAGACTTCGCGATTCCGGCTGACGCCGATCCCGGCGAGATCGAGGCAGCCAGTAAGTGACTGTCGGTACAGCCAGCATTACTTTGTTAAGTCTTGTGCCGATTCCTCGGGTGGCGCACACATGGCGCAGTTTGCTATGTGTGCGTACCGCTCGCATACATCGCAAGAAGCACGATGTATGCGCCACCCAGAAAGAGACTTAACAAAGTAATACCAGCATGTCCGATCCTCCTGCGATTCCACCTGTCGCGTTCTCCTGGGAAGCTTTAACGATCGTGCGCTACTCTCGTCATCTGACCGTTCCCGCCGCTCTCGTGGTCATTCCCCACCCCCGCCGATGTACCTGAAGACATCTGAGGTTTTTGTCAAGCAACTATGACACCTTTTTTAGGAGGGAGCCGGGGCCTGTGACGCAGCTAAGAATTTGAGCAGGGGTGAGCCGCGGCGTGTGAGTGAGTCTAAGTAGACCTGCATCGCGGCGAACTGTCTGTCCCAGCGCCATGCGCTCCGAGCAGGGCCTGCGTGCATAACGAGACCGCCCCGGCAATGTTGACGATTCTCTCCTCGGGCTGGAACAACCCTTCGATGAAGATCCTTATCAGGCGTGTAGCCTGACGAAGCCGCGACCCTGCAGCACGCCCGGGGCTTTTGGAGGGCGTTAAAGCGGATCAATCAAGATTTTTTCCCGTCCTTGTAAGAAAAACCCGGCTCGCGGATACATGTAGAGTAAAACCGAACTCTTAATTGTGGAGGAGGCCCTTTGAAGAGAAGGTCACATGCACTTGCGTGGCAAGTCGTTTCAGATTTACGCCGAATCTGCTGAAGGCAAGAAGACTATTTTGATGAACGTGCCCAAGTATAGCTTTAGCTGGCAGCAGATGTATGTGCTAGCTGAGCCGGTGCGCCTTTCCCCTGGAACGAAAGTACACTATGTGGCCGCCTACGACAATTCCAGCCAGAACACAGCACTGTTTCAGTATGACACCCCGGACCGGGAAGTGACGTGGGGTGAGCGGACCATTGACGAGATGATGGGCGGCCACGTTTTCTATACCCATGATGGAGAGCACTTGGGGATCGTGGTGGACGGTAACACCGGAGCAGTGGTATCGCGAAATCAAACCACCGCAAATTGAGCAGAGGAGAGTAATGCCTCAGTTACGGGGGAACCGCATGGCATTGGTAGCCACGATGAATGCGGTTGGGGGACCGCTGTCCCCTGCATTCATCGTGGGTTTTCCTACCAAAGATCCCCCGTAACTGGAGGTATTACAGAGGAGCCATTCATACTTCTGCGGAGCACCACAGAGCATGAAAATGGTCAAACGATTCCCCTCTCTCGGGAGGGGCGAGGGCCGTCAGGCCCTGGGGTGGGTTGTGGATTTCGGGAACGGACCCACCCCGGCGCTGCGCGCCACCCCTCCGAGGAGGGGATTTTCATGGGAGAGACCGGGTGCCAATAAATCAGAGAAGCCGTATTGGATGTCTCGTTAAAAGTCGTGTCCCATCCGCCTTGCAGTTCGGGCACTTAAACTCCTACTTAACACAGAGGTGCAACGTGAACAATGCTCTGGAGATAATCGCAGTTAGCCTTAGAAAGCTTGCCATCCTGGTGGCTTTACAGTTTGTGCTTGCGGTTTCGGGGCAGGCTCAGACCGCGCAGTTTGTGGGGACGGTGCTGGATCCTACTCGGGCCGTCATCCCCGAGGCGGAGGTCACTGCCTTCCACGTCGAGACCGGCATCCGCAGAAGAACGGTCACCAACGAGAGCGGGTATTACACGCTGCCCTCGCTGCCGACCGGCACTTACACCCTGCAAGTGCAGAAACAGGGATTCCGGCCTGTCACGCAATCGGGAATCAAGCTGGACATCGAACAAGTGGCCCGGCTTGATTTCCAGTTGCAGGTGGGTGAAGTCACCGATTCGATCCAGGTCGAGGCCAGCGCCCCAATGCTTCAGTTTGCTGACAGCTCTCAAGGGCAGGTGATCGCCAACCGGCAAATCGTGGAGCTGCCCTTAAACGGCAGGAACTACACGCAGCTTATTTTATTGTCGAGCGGGGCCACGCAGCCGGAGCCGGGGACTCGCGGTTCGCGCTCGGGCTTCAGTTCCAACGGGCAGCGATCCTATCAGAACAACTTCCTGCTAGATGGTATCGACAACAATACCAACCTGTTGGCCGTGCAGTCGGACGACTTCCAGGTCATTCAACCCAACGTCGATGCCATCCAGGAGTTCAAGGTGCAGACCAACGCCTATGGCGCGGAATACGGCCGGGGGGCCGGGGCTGTGGTCAATGTGGCGATCAAGAGCGGCACGAACGCGTTCCATGGCACGCTGTTTGAGTTCTTGCGAAACGACAACATCGAGGCGAACAACTTCTTTAACAACCGCGCTGGCGTGCCCCGGCCGGAGTTCCGGCAGAACCAGTTCGGGGGCACTTTGGGCGGTCCGATTCGCAAGAACAAGGCCTTCTTCTTCGGCGACTACCAGGGGACTCGCATCCGTCGTGCTTCCACCCAGAACTCTCTGGTCCCAACGGCGCCAGAGCGACAGGGCGACTTCTCTCAGACTTTCCTGGGCGGCGCTCTCCAGACCATCTATGACCCGTCCACTTATGACCCGGCCACCAACATGAGGAGCCCGTTTCCGCAGAACCGGATTCCTACGAACCGAATAGATCCTGTGGCCGCCAAGCTGGTGGAGCTCTATCCGCTGCCCAACACCCCTGCAGTCGGCGCCAATTTTATCTCCAATTTCCCGATTCGTGATGATGCGGACCAGTTCGACGTTCGGAGCGACTTACAGGTGACGTCACAAGATCACCTCTTCGTGCGTTACAGCTATCAGAATCGCCCCGTCTTTAATCCACCACCATTGCCAGCACCTGCGGTGGGGGGTGTTTTCAGCCAGGGCGCAAGAACCTACACGGGAAACAGCGCCGTTTTGGGCCACACGCACATTTTCTCACCCACATTGCTGAGCGATCTTCGACTCGGGTACACCAGAATTGTCGCCGACTGGGCCCCAACCAATTCGGAGCCGCTCAATCAAAAATTCGGCATCAAGGGTACGCAGCCCGACTTGCCGGGGCTCGCTTCGCTTGGCATCTCCGGGTATCAGTCGCTCGGCGATCCTGGCTTTTTGCCTAATATTACCAAAGCCAACAACTATGAACTGTCGGGAGCGCTTCATTGGAACAAGAGCCGCCATGACGTTGCCTTGGGCGCCAACGGCCGCCACGTCCAATCCACTCTGTTCACGACGCCGCAAACCCGGGGTCAGTTTGGTTTCACAGGAAACTTCACCCGCCAGACTTCTCCTCTGACCGCGGGTAATGGCTTGGCCGACTTTCTCTTGGGCATTCCAACCGGCTCCACCATCTCCGGCACGGCTCAAGGCTTCTACTTGAGATCTCCCTTGGCCCTGTATATTCAGGACAACTGGCGCCTCTCTTCCAGGCTTGCGTTGAACCTTGGGTTGCGCTATGAGCGCGCCCCCTTCTATCACGAAAGATACGGGAACATTGGCAACCTGTTTCTCCCCGGGGCCGGTGGCGCTGGAGTCCCGCGCCTGCTGACGCCTCGAGATCCAGGCGTTCCCGGTTCGAGCCTGGTCAGCGTGGATAACACCAACTTTGCCCCTCGCCTGGGATTTGCGTATGAACTTTCTTCGAAGATGGTCTTGCGCGGGGCTTATGGGATTTTCTACGGGGCCGAAGAGCAGGTGGGTGGAGGCTCGATGTTACACAACAATCCCCCCTTCAATACCCGCTCAGACTTTGCGACTAACAACCTCGTACCCAACTTGCTGCTCAGCACCGGCTTTCCGCTCGGCGCGGTTCCCCAACGCCCGCGTCTCATTGTGATGTCGGAAGATTTCCCCAGCCCTTACTCCCAACAATGGAACGTGACAATCGAGCGCCAGCTTGCTGGGGAGTTAGTGGTCTCGGCAGCGTATGTGGGATCGGCCAGCGCACATGTGTACCACGGAAACGAAATCAATGCGCCTCCTCCGGGACCAGGGAATGTCAATGACCGGCGGCCCATTGACCGCGTCGATTTCCCGGTTTTTGGGGTCATCCCAGTTGGAGCGATTTTTCGCACGGAACCGCGAGGGCTGGCCAATTATCACTCCCTGCAGCTTAGGGCGGAGAAGCGTTACACAAGCGGCCTGTTTCTCCTGGGCTCCTGGATTTATTCAAAGGCAATCGATTTGAGCGGGGACCTCTACGGAGACGGGGCGAGCGGCGGAATCAATAACAATTCAGACATCCGGGCTGAGAGGGGCCGTGCCTCCTTTGATGTGCGCCACCGAGCAGTGGTCAGCTATGGTTATGAGCTTCCCTTCGGCAAAGGGCGGGCCTTGGCCAAAGCACTGCCAGCAGCCGTCGATCACCTCGTGGGAGGTTGGCAGATCCAAGGTATCACCACATTTCGCTCCGGGTTGCCCTTTACGGTCAGCGCTACCGGCAACGCCAGCAACACCCAGAGCGGAGACCGGCCTGATCTGATCGGTGATCCGCATCTACCTTCAGAGCAAAGGTCGATAGACCGGTGGTTTGATTCCGCAGCGTTCCGGCGACAGGCGCAGTTCACCTTTGGCAACGCCGGGCGCAACATCCTGAGCGGTCCCAGGCTGGCCAACTTCGACTTCTCGTTATTCAAGAACTTCGTGCTCCGAGAGAGCGTTACCGTGCAATTCCGCTCGGAAGTGTTCAACCTGATGAACAGTGCTCACTTCGGCCAGCCGGGTGCAACCCTGGGGACGGCCCCTTTCGGGCGGATTCAGTCCACGGTGGCCCCTCCACGGCAGTTCCAGTTTGCGCTGAAGTTGCTGTTTTGAAGTCTCTAGGTTCACTTGCTCCCAACCAAGTTCCAGATTCGGTCAAATTTGCATTTGTTTGAACCCCCAAGAGCGCCAAGAGCGCAAAGGGAAACCCGAGCTTGGAACCTCAAAATCCGGATGGCTGACTGAGGCACTCTTACGAAAGGCTTCGTCAGGCAAGTTCTTGGCGTTCTTTGCGTCCTTGGCGGTTCGCTGTCTAGGGTCTCGGCGGTCAGAGGTCGCTCGCTACGATCACTTGCTGCCGGAAAAGTTCACGATTCGGGTAAGATTTGTGTGCCGATGGGGCAATCATGAAACGGCCGGAGGCCTCAGCGCTGATTGAATCACTCTTCGAATCCTGGGGGCCCTCCCTGTTTCGTTACGCCTACGGCGCCAGCGGATCGCGGGCAATGGCCGATGATTTGGTTCAGGAAGCGTTTATGGCTCTTTATCGCGAACTGCTTTCAGGGAAGAAAATTGGAAATCCGAGGGCATGGACACTCACCGTGGTTCGCTACCAAAACAGCAGCCACGAACGAAGCCAGAGGCGCCACCGCGAACATTTGCAGCCCTCGGAAGCGCTGGACACGATGCCAGGAGCTGATCTTGCGGTGGAACCGGCCGAACCGGAGTTCGAGGATCTGAAACCCTTCTTTTCTCTTTTAAGCAAACGGGAACGGGAAGTTCTCTGTTTGCGCATCGAAGCTCTGAAATATCGAGAAATTGGGCTCCATTTGGGCATCAGCCCGAAATCTGTGGCCACAATTCTGATGCGTGCTCTGGGAAAATTGCAGACGGCGGTAATAGCAGCGTCTACCGGCGAATCAACCTCCTCACTAAGAGATCACAATGTTTCAAAAACACTACAGTGATGAAACGCTGCTCTCCTATCAAGACGGGGAGCTGCCAAATAGGACAAGAAATGCCATCCAGCAACATCTGGATCTTTGTTGGCCCTGTCGCGCCCGTTTAGCCGAAATCGAGAACCAGATTCACAAAGTCATCAGTGTCTTCGAGGGACACGAGCTTCCGGGAGCTGGCTGGGTGTCGGAGTCCAAGCTAAGGTTTTCATACTGGGAAGAACGGTTCGAACGGAATCTGGCTTCAGCCCCACGGCGCAGCTTGCTTGGGAGTCTCTTCCCTAGTAGGGTCACACTCATTGCCTCAGCCTTCCTGGCTGGTTTGGTCGTTCTAGGTGTCTGGCACTTCTTCCGATTCTCGCCGCCGAGCGTTAACGGGACGATTTCCAAAACTCGGGAAGCGGAATCCGATTTCTTTCAGAAGACCATTCACCAGGCCTTTCGCATCGAGCTCGTTCAAACCAAGCCGTTGTTCCGCCGGCACACCAGCCGGCTGGAAGCTTATTCTGAGTCTAACGGCGAGCGATACAGCGCCCGCTGGAAGGAATTGGACGGAAGTTTGAAGTACGGAGTCTGGCGGGCAGCTTCGGATCGTGAATATCTTTATGACCCGACAGTTGCTGCAGGGGTTATGAAGCCACCAGGCGCACCGGCTCGAATCATCTCTTGTGCTGAGCTGGCTGAGTATGGCTTGGACCGGCAGCAACTTGAAATCGGCTTCCTCAGGTGGCTCCAAAGCCGCCGCTGGCGCCCCGTGTCGTTTGTTTCGGATTTTTCGTGGCTTCTGAGTCAAGACGGAGTGTCCGCCAGGGTCGAGCGCTTTATGTCCCCTGAGGGGAAGCCTATGCTCCGGCTCACTGCCCAGCGGCGCACAGCCCGGCTGACGGCCGAATTGATGATCGTTCTGGATGCCAACAACTATCGGCCCCAGCTGCAGAAAATCCGCTTTGAGAGTCCCGAGCAGGTTGTCGAGCTGCGTCTGATTGCCGAGCGCTCCGAAATCATGCCCCAGGACTCCTTGGCACCGGCAGTGTTCGAGCTGGACATGAATCTTGTGGAGCAAAGCCGGCCACAGCCATCCTGGGCCCCACCGGCTGCCCCACCCAAAGCCTTGCTCTTAACGAAGCTGCCGAGGAGCTTGTTGCTTGACGCTGAGGAGCTAGCCGCGAACCAGATTGCGCTGGAGTCTGCGCTGCACCGGGTTGGCGCTTGTCTCGAGCCGGTCGAAATCGTGCGCGAACGCCAGGGCAAACTGCTAGTGCGAGGAACCGTGACGACAGAGGAGCGTAAGGAGGAATTGTTGGGCACGCTCCGAGAGCTGGGAAATCCCGGATGGTTGGAAGTCAATCTCCAGACCAGCGGCAATGCTGACGCTTCGATGAGTCCTTTGAATGACCCAGCGCAATCCAGGGTGAAAAAGGATTCAGGCCCGGCGGCCTTATCTTCCCCCGACTCGGTTCAGCCTTCCGATGGCCGATTTCTCATTGAGGGCTACCTGGAACAGTATCTTAAGAGGCAAATCCCCGGCGAGAGAGGCGAAGCTGGACAGATCAGGCTTCGTCAACGCACCGCTCAGTTCGCTTTTGAGGCCGTCTCCCTGTCCCAGGAAGCTCTCGGCCAAGCCTGGGCTCTGCGCAGGCTGGTGGAGAGCTATGGAACGCGGAGTCTTGAAGAATGGCCTGTAAACTCCAGGAGGGTCTTAGAAACGATGTTGCAGGACCACGTGAGGGAGCTCCGGACGCAGACGCATCTGACCCGGACTCTGCTTGAACCGGTGTTCGTGGATATCCGCGCAACGATTGAGGACCCATCCGCGAGCAGAGCAACCTCCGCGGCAAAGTCATCCGATGTCACGCCTGGAGACTGGCGCGGCGCCGTGATGCAAGCCTTCCATGCGACCGAAAGCCTTTATCTCCGGGTGCTGGATCTCTGCTCTGCGAAGCCGCTATCACCAGCTCCAGGTTCGGATTTATCACCCGGTACGTCCGCTCAGGCCGAGTCTGCCAGAGAAGCGATGACCCAGTTGCTGGATGCCCTCCCCCGGATGGAGGCGAACCTCCGAGAGTTGGAGGAGGCCGTCGCGCGAGGGTTTTCCGCCAGAACCAGT
>JAKEER010000383.1 GCA_022616615.1 Acidobacteriota bacterium | reverse complement strand
GGTTAACACCCGGCGGCCTGAATTGAGTGTGGTTCAAGACATTAGTCGCTTGGGCAGAAAACTCCATCGAGATCCCTTCTTTGAGACGGAAGGTCCGCTCCAAGCTCGCGTTCCAGTTGGTTTGGCCGAAGGTCCGAAGATCGTTGTAACTGAGGGCGGCGTTCCCATACCAAAAGATGTCGTTCGCCACGGAACCATCAGCCGTGGTGACCACCTGGCCCTGGAAGGCATCCGAGCTGTATTTCAGGAAGCAAAAGTTGCACGGCCGGATCTGGCGACCGCTGGGCAACGTCACCGTGGTCTTCCCGTCGTACCAGCGTTGTAACTCCTTGGGAACCTCGATGGGAACCCCAGCTAAGCGGTTTGGTCTTCCATTCAAGGCTCCATTGGCGCCCCCTACGATCTGCATCGGTAGCCCGCTCTGGGTGAAGAACACCCCTCCCGTACGCCAGCCGCTCACCAGGGCTTGAATCACGCGATTCTGTGGGGTGAAGCGTTTACCGGCGCCAAAAGGCAGCTCATAGACGTAGGAAACGAGCAGGCGGTGTGGGATGTCGGTCGTCAACAAGGAATAATTGTTGCGCAGGTTGAGCCGGTGGAGTTCCCCAATGACGAAAACGCCGCTGTCACCAAATGCGTTGGTGAAAACCTCGGTTTGGCTGAAACCGAGAGATTTCGACCAGGTGTAATGCGCATTTAAAAGCAAGCCGCTGGCCAAGGATCGGTTGACCTGCAACTGCAAGGCATGATAGTTGGAAAACCCCAGCGAGGTTTGCTGTTGCATCCCTCCAAAGTGAGGATAGGGAAGTAAGGTCTCCCGGCGGCTGAGGGTGGATCGTCCCAGAGTGCCGCCGAAAGGAATCAGCGGCCCGCCCGCCGGCTGGAAGGGACTGGGAATCTGATCATTGCCCAGATGCCCCCGGCCATTACGGGCGATGTAATCGGCCCGCCAGGAGTCCAGGACCGTTTGCCCTATAAATTGATCGGAATTGACCGGCAGCCGGGCGTAGGGCAAATGATCCCCTTTAGAAGCCACGTAGCCTGCCGCAACCAGCCAGTTCGAGCCTAGTTTCCTTTCCAGGAAGAGATTCCATTGCTGGACTCTACCGTTCAGATAGTCGCCTCGCACAAAGCGCGGTGAGGGATTGCCGTAAAGCAGTGGATTGGTGGGATCGGCGCCGCGGACCGGGGTTACTCGAGTGACCTGACTAAACGGCCCGACCACGGCTCCTGCGGGACGGGGTCCGAAAGCATCCGGTTCAGTCCCTGCCGCGAAGGAATCCGCTCCATAGGTAAACGTTCCGGCGAAATACCCGGTATTGGTGGGTAGATAGGTGAGCCCGTAGCCGGCTCGGATCACAAAGTCTTGGGTGAGGCGATAAGCCAGTCCGACCCTGGGGCCGAAATCCATGGAATGGGTGTTCCAAAGATTTCGACTGTAGCCCTCGGTACCCGGAAAAGCAAAGGCCCCTCGCGTCGCGAAGGGATTGGTGCGGCCGGCATCAAACGAACTTAGCCGGTCAAAGCGATCGGTGGGACCGGGCTGCAACTCCCAGCGCAATCCCAGGTTGAGGGTCAGACGCGACGAGGCGCGCCAGTCATTCTGGCTGTAAAAGGCCAGGTATTTCTGGGAGAGCGCGGACAAAACGCCCCGCCCCGGCGCCACATGGATCCAACCCGCGCCGGTCAGCAGCGAAGCTCCATCATGGCCGGCAATCTCCGGCGTGATAACTCCCACCGTTCCACCAACGGCATTGGTGAGTGGCTGAGTCCAAGCTCTCTGGGACTGGAACATGAACGATTCTTCGGGGTCTGTATAGTTGGAGAGGTAGTTTCGGAATTCGCCTCCCAATTTAAAGGTCCAGCGGTTGTGAATCTTGGTCATGCTACTGACCAGACCATGATTGCTCTGGCGTTCCCGCTTATTGAGCGAACCGGAAGCCGCCAAAGGGGACCAGCAGCAGATCCCAAAATGATGGGCCGGCGCAACCCCGGGCAAGGCGTTGATCGCCTGGATCTCCTTGGGGATGCCAAACTGATCGTAGTCAAAATTATCGAACACGCCGGCCTCATTGTTGGCATTGACTCGATTGATGCCGTAACGGAGATCGAGAACCAGGGTCGGTGAAAACACCACGGTATCGCCTATCGAGATGTAAGGATTGGCGTCGTTCACAAACCTCCCAGTGAAGACCGGAGGACTGTAAAAGGGATTTTCGGGTCCCCATGCGCTGGGGGTGATAATGTCGCCTTCACTGATACCGCCGCTGAGGTAAATCGAATGACGACCCAGTTTGTAATCAAAACGCGCGTTAACGCTGTTTCGGCTGAAGGTCTGCAGGCCGCGGAAAAAATAGTTATTGGTGTTAAACACGTCATCCGGCTGGCGGTTGGGTAAACCGTAAAAACTGAACAGTTTCACCATAAAAGGATTCGGGTTGGGAATGATGGCGTTAGGAAACTCTGCCCGCTGAAAGACATTGGGGCCGATTTGAGTCACATTAAAAGGATCAAACAGCCGAAGAGGTGTGGGCACTCCACTGACATTGACAAGAGTTTGGCTGAAATCCCCACGTCTTTCTCGCTCCGTCGGGACCGTTCTAAAAAAGTCCTCACCTCTTTTATGGTTTAATCCTTCGTAGCTGACGAAGAAAAAGGCTTTGTCCTTTTGAATTGGACCACCCACCGCTCCGCCGTAGGAATGCACCTTGAAGGGATCTCTGGGAATTCCCCGCGCGTTAGCGCCAAAGCTGTTGGCGTTAAAGGCCTCGTTTCTGGAGCGGTAGAAAACTGAGCCATGGTATTCATTAGTACCGCTCTTCGTCCGGATGGAAATGACTCCCTGGGCGCGGCCATATTCCGCTGAGAAATTGTTGATAATGGTCCGAACTTCTTGAATTCCCTCCGGATTGGGCAATACCGCCGCCTCATTCCAAGCCGAACCTTGAGTGCTGAGACCATCGAGCTGAATGTCGTTGGTAAAGGCCTGACCGCCGTTGATCGACAGCGCCGAGAAAAAGCGCCGCCCGAGGCTGCCAATGCCAAACGCGGCGACACCCTGGGTATCATTAAAGGAGGCTCGACCGACCACTCCGGGTTGGAGGCTCGCGTAATAGAAAGGATTGTGAGTAATATTGGGAACCGTTTGAATCACTCGCTCTTCAATCACGTTTTGCACGCTGCTAGTCTCGGTTTGGAGTTGCAACGCGTCACCTCTGACTTCAATCGTCTCCGTAATCTCCCCGACAACCAGCCCGAAATTCACCCGAGTGGTCTCGCTCACTTTCACACTGTTGTCCATCGACACCGCGGTGCGAAACCCGGCAGACTCCGCCGAGACTCGATACATTCCTGGCGGCAGGTAGGGAAACACGTAGTTTCCGGCCTCATTACTGGTTTGCTCGTAAGAGATGCCGGTGTTCTGGTTGGTCACCTTCACCTTGGCGCCCGCCACCACTGCCCCCGAGCTGTCACGGACAGTTCCCACCAGTGTCCCGGTAATCACCTGACTTAGAATGGACGCTGGCAGCAACGCCAGCAGCGCCAGGGCCATAAAACAACTTCGCACCCCCAAGGCTTGAAAATGCTTATTCTTTTTCACGACTGACCTCCCAAAAAGTCTGAAGTTTTGTAACCGTTCAGGGCCCCCATCCTTGGTAGCCACGATAAACGTGCTTTCTGCGTTCGTGGGCTTTTCGTGTGGGATCGAACCCCACGATTAATGCCTAAAACGCATTAATCCTGGCTACCTGAAGATTACAAATTTTCGGCATTCCAAATTTGAGATCTCAAATTTGGAAGTTTTAAATTGAAGGGCCTTCTTGGCGAGTTGCTGGTTGCCTGGTTAACCCTTCAGTCCTCTGCCTTCAAAAAGCTCGCGCACTCGCAAGCCGCTCCGTTAGGCGCGGCATATTTATTAGCAAGAACGCAGAGCAAGCAACCCCAGCTCCGTAGGAGCCAGGGTTCCGTCAAGAGTCGCGAGCCCTCCCTTACGGTCGGGCAACTGAACAGGTCCGTGGCTCAAGTCAGTAGCCCGCGCGTCAGCAAGGGCTCTGCCTCGACTCAACGACTTACCTCTGACGGGACCCGGCCGTAGGAGCGCCATCGCCTTGGCCTACCGCTATCTTCCGCTTCCATCGGTGAGGTTGCCCTATAACGGGCTATGGCTATGAGGGTGTCGCCCCTAACGGATCTGGGAGAACCCCCAGTCAATGAGCGTGACTCTTCCGAGATAGCAGGTTTGGGTTGACTGAAAACTCCTTGGCAATCTCTCTTTCCAGATCGCCAACCTGGCTTCCCAGCCGCGCAAGTAAAGCGATAAGACTTTCCACGGCTTTTTGGCCTTGTTCTGCAGGCAGGCCAGTGCCCGTGAACAAGCCAAGAGTAAGCCGGTCGGCCTGCTCGATCGAGTGGAACAGTTGCAAGCAGAACTCCGGCCAGCTCCCATCTGCCGTCTCAGACGGTCCCGCGACACCAGGATCTTCTGGGTCCGTGGCTGTGGTTTCCCCGGCATTCCTGATGGAGGAGAGAACGGGTTCCAACAAGTCGCGGGATCTGGATATTTTTAGGCTCAGTTCCGAAACATGGTCTTGCACCATGGCTTCGAGCAGCCACTGGGTAGACTGAGGCAAGCGACCGGTCTTTTGCGGAGGATACCATTCCGCCAATCGACGCAGTGCCCAGGCCTCTGCCAGGGCGGATTGGGAGAAGGAAAAAGCCCGGTTGGAAAGCTCGGTGATGTTTTCGTGTAGATGCGCAGGGCTGGGCGCAGCAAGCTGTCCGATGAAGTACCCTGCGAGGTGATCTTGCAGCGGGAATCGGCCGGTCTGGACCTCTGCAACGTTTCCAAGCGGGTTTTCCGCTGGCGGTGCAGCTTCCAGCTCCTTTTCAGCCTGGACTGGCGTTTGAGACTGCGACAAAACTTCCCGGGCAGCTTCCTCCATGGTTTGAAGGTTAACCTTGATCCGCGGCACGGCGCTCAATTCCGCCAGCAGTTCCTCCTTACGCTCTGGAGATTTGGCCAGTCCCCGAACTTCAATCCAGCCGCCCGGATCTCGCACCAGTTCAACCGGCTCGCCCAGACAAGCCTTCAAGCGGTGCAACGCATAGCGCACCTGGATTTCTGCAGCCAGTAGCTCGGCGGCGCTCGGTGGCGGTTCGGTCTGGACCATGGGGATCCTTGGAACGGTGGTGAGAGTTGGAATGGTGTTGGCAGAGGGCGGGGTAAGATCAGCAAAAATCGAAGGGGGGAGGGTATTCAAGGCCACTACCTGGTAGGCCGTCTCGGCCAACTCATAGCTCCGGACTCCGGTCTTCCCCTGAACCTGCACGCGCTGCTCCACCGGGTGCCAGTCTTCAGACCGAATGACGAGCTCAGCCTCCACAATGGCATTGAGCGAAAAGGGGCCTGTAGCCGCGGTTTTCAGAGTCAACGCTTTATCACCCTCTGGCAGCCGGGTCTCGATGACTTCTTCGGAAGCGTATTGAATCGACCTTCGCCACCCCTCATAGGCGCTAGGAGAGAGAGGCCGGCGTCCGTCCATATGATTGGTCTCGAAGATCTGCTCTAATTCCGCCAGAATCGGGGGAAGGAACGGCACCGGCGAATGCAAATTCGGCAATGGATCGTTATTCCCTTTTTGTGGCGAGATAAAGCGCGAGCCGTTTACATCCTCAACACGCTCTCTGAAGCGGTTGTTACTAGCATCGTTCCAGATTTCCCAAGTCACGACCGCCTCGCGCTCCAGCGTGGATGAATGGCGGCGCACCTGCAGCTTTTGATAGACTACCGGCGCAGCCACCTGACGAATTCTTTGAGCCTCAGCATTTTCCGCACGTTGCAATAGCTCTTTGGCTGACACGGGGGGCACCGAACTCAACCGGATGAAGAAGAATAACATTAAGCACGCCGCCAAAAGCCCAGCGACTAACCTCACAGAAACATGAGGCAGAAAAACTCGCCTCGTCCATAACCCCATCCAGCGGCCAAGGAGCGGTGGCTTTTCGCTTTCCAATAGAATCCGGCTTAGTTTGTTTTCGAACCTCTTGCGTGCCTGAGGAGCGGGTGCCGATGGTGGGGGGAGGACCTCCATTCGGTACTCCATGAAGGTCGAGATGGTACGCTCAATCTTTTCGCGCTTTATCCGGCATGACCAGCATCCTTCCAGGTGGGTCCGCAGCTTGGCAGCCGTCTTGGCAGGCAACTCACCGCCCAGGTACTCGACTAAGTTCGACTGAGAGGGATGCCAGGTATTCCGGAATAATTCCTTGTATCGATGACTAATCATGGGTCTCACTCATAAGTTTCTTAATGGCGCGATCGACAAAGGTCGCCACGGTCGAGACGCGAAGGCCAAGAATTTCCGCCATCTCCCGGTAAAGCAGTCCTTCTGCCTTGAGGTTCAAACAATGCCGCTCCTGCGGCGACAGCGTTTCTAGAGCTTTCTGAAACAAGGCCTTTCGTTCTTGATCCAAAACCCTCTGTTCGGCAGTGGCAACGCGATCTCCGTTTCTGGCGCAAACCCGATCCCAGGCTTCTGGATCAAATGAATCAACATGGCTGTTTTTCCTTTGCTGGTCTACTGCCAAGTTGTGCGCGACCCGGTAAACCCAGGCTCGGATGTTACTCACTGGCTGTCCCTTGCAAAGACACTGGTAAAGCCGTAGAAAGGCTTCTTGAAGCAGATCCTCTGCCTCCGTGGGATTGCCAAGTATACCTACCAAGTAGCGGTACACCGGATCTCGCAAGAGTTCGAAGATCTCGGCGACCACTTGCCCTACTTTGGCATGACCCCGTATCGCACAGAGCGCTTCCCGATCGAGCCAAAGTTCTCCGGTCGCACTGTATTTAAAATTCACCAATAACTCCCAAATCCCGTCTGCCCGTTACAAGGTTTCAATTCCGAGTTCTGAATGATGCGCTGAGGGCGCTCAGGAACGTATATTCTTTCCTTACCACCCTTAGCCGGCTGAACTATCCCTGGCTCAAGTCTGCAATCCTGAAATATTTAGACCTATAAGACGTTTGGAGAGTCAAGTTTTACTACACGGACGAAAAAAATTGCTACTAGGGTTAATCCCCGCCAGCAGTGATAAGTTCGAGTGGTATCGCCTGGTGCTGGAGTTGCGGCAACTGCTGGTCAACAGTGCACATCGTCTGTTGGGGAGATTGAGATTTGGACCCGGGGCGTGATTTGCGGCCGCTGGCGAAGGAGACTCAAGCGGACCAGATACCCAACCAGCTCAGCCGTCAGTCAGGTAGCAACGCAGCAAACGATGTGGGAGCATCAGTCAGACGCTCTAGCAAATTCAACAAATGATCCGTGGCCATTCGAGCTGCCTCAGGCGCATAAGGGGAATTGTCTACTTCCATGGGGGGAGGCTCGAACTTAAAGACCTCGGCAGTCGGAATGTACATCATGTCTCCCCCCAGATAGCCGGCAAACAATGTCTTTCCAGGAAAGGGCGACCGTGCTTTCACCTCAGCTCCGATTTCGCTGTAGGGCTCCCCGGCAATCGCTACAATGGCGGCTTCCCCCAGGCGCAATGCATGGGCTTCGACTGCAAGATTGCTACTGCCCCGGTACCGGAGCATGCGATCCGCTCTCAGTTGGAGCCGGGTGACTCGCTGGAGGGCCAAGGCAATCTCCTTGTCGTCAGCGCCACTCTTCAACAGTTCAGCCAGCTTCCCTTTCCATTCCGTCAATTGCTGCGGCGCCTCTTCATAAACGTCAGCCAGTGGAGAGCGTATGGGAAGTTCTGCAGGTGAACTAGCGATTGCCAAACGCGGTGGTGGAGTCGCATGCGGAACTTCCTCGTAGTCTGCCAAAGCCGCCCCTGAAGCGATCACACCGCGCAGTTGCCTCCGCACCGGGCGCGTCTCCAGTCCCCAGTAAACGCGAGCGGCCTCTAATCCCAACCGAGTCCCCAACCTTTTCGCCACGGCGACCTCGGCCACAAAGGTCTCCACCGGACCAATATTCCCGGCGGCCCCTTGCAAAAAGAAACAGGTCGCGCCGGTGACTTGTTCCACAATCCTGCGGGTACTTCCAGGATAATCAGGACTGATCCGCGCGTTTCCTGGGCCAAGCACCGTCGGATGGCAAGCGTAATTCACTATGCACACCAAGGGCTCTTCATCTGCCGTATCTATGCGGATCACGCCCACCTCGGGATCGGAAAAGCCCTGGGGGTTGCAACCTACGATGAACCGTCCGTCCTCCAGACGCAGATCGCGATTGACTCCGATATCGGAATCGCCCTGACCGACAGCCACTCGGACAGGTTGAATGGAGTTGGCGGCTTGAGCCGCCGCACCAGCGATCCAATGAGGCAGAGACTGAATGTAACTCCGCACCCGATCTTCTCCCTCTCCTCGATAGAAATCCAGAATCACCGGCCCGGCATGCGTGTGGCTGCAGAAAGGAAGAATGTGCTCCAGTGGTATCCTTGTCGCCTGGTGGACGAGGTCCCGAATGGCCGCGGCCAAGCTGTCTGGCAGAAAGCAGAGATCCAGGTCGATCATGGCCACACGCAGGTTGCCGTCAGCCAAAACCAGAACCGTGGCATAAAGATCCATGTCTAGCCCTGCTCCGCGCACGTGCTTCTGAGCCATCCAGGTTCCGCTCGGAATGTCCTGGGGTGGATTAATGCAAGCGCGTCCTATTCCTGCCTCGAGTGCCATAGCGATGATCCAATCAGAAGAAAAAATGTGTCGGAGAAGATTCAAAGCTGAAATGCAGTATGATTGCGGAGGATACCCACATGGAAGAAGAGGTAATGGTTACCTGAATTCTCCCTAGAGACCAAGTTTTTCGGGCATCTGTTTGCAGACTGAGCGCCCTTGAAAGTCTGTTTTTGTGACATTACGTGCCGCCTTGATGGCGTAAAACGTGCCCGCTCCTTTTTCCCATCAAAGATCCATTTTGAAGCGCGATTGTTCCGTTGACAAGGACATGGATCATGCCCTGCGCGATTGGTTGGGCTCAAAATCCGTTCCGCGCTCGGCAAAACTCTGCGGATCGAAGAGAGCAATGTCCGCCCATTCCCCCATCGAAAAGTACTGACCATTCCTACATTAAGGCAGCGTCAATAAATAAAGGTTGCAACTAGACTACTACATTAGTAGCACTCTGTTAAGTCGTGTGTGATTCTTTGGGTGGCGCACACATGGCGCAGT
>JAKEER010000382.1 GCA_022616615.1 Acidobacteriota bacterium | reverse complement strand
TGGACGAGCAGCACTGACCGGTGCGGATCTGTAAGAACGTGTTTCACGAGCCGGTAGCGTCCGTCGCGTTCCGAATTGGTGAGGCGGTAGAAAAGACAGTCGCGTTCCGGGTTTTCAATTCGGTGATCCAGATCGCGCTTTTCCTCGTGGCAAAAGGTTTTCCCGTCGCTGATGAGGAATTGAAAATCACGCGTGTTTGGCTGGTCAACGGACGGGTAGTAAATTTCGTTGACGATACCGTGGCTTAGCGTAAACCAGAGCCGGCAGCTCGTATGATACGCGGTGCCGAGACCTTCTTTGGCGCTGGACGTCCAACGTGGCTCGATACCGGGTGCGCCGAATGCTACTGAGTGTTCAGGGGGATTCATTCTAGGGTCTTAACTGATGCAGTGGGCATTTCTCGCAGCTCCTGTGTAAAGTGTGGCAGGTCGCACCTCAACAAATCGCCAATATGCTCGATGCTCACATCAGCTGCCGGGTAAGTTGCGAGAAGTTTTGGATCCAGAGCGTAGTGTCCCTGCCGCACGAAGACGGTTGTCACCCGCAAGCCCCAGGTTTTTTTGATGGCGGCGGGGATCCGCAGCTTGTCGTCCACCATCACGTAATGGCCGGCAGGGAAGCGTTGGGCAACGTCGTCAAGTTCCTGTTCCTTGTGCACGTAGATCAGGACATTACCGTTCACTGCCTCGAACAATCCGGATCGCTCCACCTTGTGCGGCTGAAAGACCACATCGCCGTCGGACAGAATGACCGCACGGCCCCACCGCCTCACGCCATCGACGACTTTGAGCGAGTGAGGAAACAGACAATTGGCGAACGGATAGTCGATTAGAAAATGGGAAACGATGAGGAGCCGCGGATCGTGCGGGTGTTTGCTGCGGTAGCGTTGCAGCGCGCCGAGATAGTCCGCGTAACCCAGTTCACACCGTAACTGCTCGAAGATATTCCAATAACATTCCGCCCCTTCGCTCCCGACCTCCTTTTCCAGATGATGCCTGAGGTCCGAAATAATCCGATCGTTATCGAGCAGCGTGTTGTCCACGTCAAAAAGGAAAACGATTTTACCGGGAACCGAACCTTTTTGGACTATGCTCTTTCTTCGCTTAATGGACGAATCGCGCATGAGTTGATCCGCTGTAAAGCTTTGTCCAAAGGCGGTATCCACCTTGGAATGCATCTGCATTGCTCCCTAGACGCGCCGGGCGGAAGCTTCTTGAGCAGTCTGGCATTGCCTCCCCCGAGCACGACATAGTCAACCTGCATTGCGGCTTTGAGTTGCTGAACGACCTCTGCCACATGGTGTTGCCATTTCTTTTTTCCCTGCCGCTCCAGGCCAGCCAGTCCCAGATAGTCTTCATAACTTCGGCCCTTCTTAGACGGCAGGTGTGCAGCGTAATTGGGAAAACTGCGCGGACGGCTGTTTGCCCACTCCTCGAGCACGGGCATCAAGAGCCGCCAGGCTGCCTCGATCTGGTCCACGCGCATGAACAAGGTGGCGTCATTGTTCATCACATCCCAGAGCAAAGTCTCGTAAGCGTCCGGTGAAGGGGCCGCAAAGCTCTCCTGATAACTGAACCGCATCTCCACCGGTCGCAACAGCATCTCTGGTCCTGGGTACTTTGCCTGGAAGCGCAACACAATGCCTTCGTCAGGCTGGATTGACAAAACAAGACAAGAGGGATGCCAATCGCGGCAGGCCGCCGGCGGGAAGGACTGATGCGGCACTCTGCGGAATTGGATGGCAACTTCCGAAACCTGCCGCGGCAGGCGTTTGCCCGTGCGGAGATAGAACGGAACACCCTGCCAACGCCAGTTGTCTACAAACAACTTTAGGGCCGCGAACGTCTCTGTTTTTGAGTGGGATGATACTTCATCTTCCTGACGGTAACCGCGCAGCTTTTTGCCATTGAGGCTGCCTTCGCCATACTGTCCGCGCACGGCGGATTCACGTACCTCGTCGGCCCGAATCGGGCGCACCGCGTGAAGAACGTCTACTTTCTTGTTACGAATCTCGTCGGCATCGAAAGAGACCATCGGTTCCATGGCCACGAGACAAAGGAGCATCAGGTGATTCTGCACCATGTCGCGCAGGGCTCCCGCCTGCTCGTAATAGCTGCCACGATGCTCTACGCCCACCTCTTCGGCCACGGTAATCGTCACGTAGTCCACGTAACGCCGGTCCCAAATCGGCTCGAAGAGCGGATTGGCGAAGCGGAATGCCAGAATGTTTTGCACCGTCTCTTTGCCCAAGTAATGGTCGATGCGGAAAATCTGCGATTCGTGGAAACTTTCCGTGAGCACGCGATTCAGCTCCCGCGCTGAGTTCAAGTCCTGACCGATCGGCTTTTCCACCACAATACGGGCACGCACTCGATCCCGATTCAGCCCTGCATCGCCCAGGAGCTTGGGAATTACTCCAAACATCACCGGCGGAGTGGCCATGTGAAAAATGCGACCGGCTTTCACCTTCCAATCCTTCTCCAGCTTGGCGCAACTCTTCTCCAACTTCGAGTACGTTATCGGGTCTTTGAAATCTCCCTGTTGATAGATGACATGCCTTGCAAAGTCGTTCCAATCCGTGCTTTTCACCTTTCCTTTCCGCGAGAATCGCTGCACGCCCTCGAGGAAGCGTTTGTGTAACTGCGCATCGTGGAAAGCGGCGCGATCCAGGGGAATGATCGCAAACCTCTTTGGCATCCGTCCGTCCAGGTGCAGATCGAATAAGGACGGCATTAACTTTCGCCACGTTAGGTCACCCGCGCCGCCAAAAATCACAACAATGGCCGGTGAAACATCCATATCGCCTCACGCTTTCTCCCACTGAGTGTGGAATGTACCTTTGGCATCGTTGCGCTCATAGGTGTGCGCTCCAAAATAATCGCGCTGTGCCTGGATGAGATTGGCTGGCATCCACGCGCTGCGATAGGCGTCGAAGTAACCGAGCGACCCCATCAGCGCCGGCGCCGCGATGCCCCACTCCGCCGCCGCGCGCACGACGGCGCGGAGGTTTTCCTGCCGCGCCATGACGGCCTGTCCGAGGGCAGGATCCAGCAGCAGGTTCGGCAAATCCGGTTTGGCTTGATAGGCAGCGCGGATGAGCTCCAGCAGCGTGGCGCGGATAATGCAGCCGCCACGCCAGATGCGTGCGATGCTTTCCAGTTCCAAATCGTAAGCGTAGGCTTTGGAGGCTTTGCGCAATTGGGCCATCCCCTGAGCGTACGTGAGAATTGTCCCGGCATACAAGGCATCCTGCAGCTGGGTCAGCAAAGCGGTGCGATCGCCGGAAAACTTGGAGGCCGGCCGGGCTAACGCTTTGCTAGCGGCTTCGCGTTCCCCTTTGTAGGCCGACAGATTTCGCATCGCCACCGCCGCATCGATCGTGGGCAGAGGTGCCTGCAAGTCCATCGCGTCCTGCGACGCCCACATGCCTGTGCCCTTTTGTTTGGCTTCGTCCAGGATCACATCGACCAGCCGCTTGCCGGTCTTTTCGTCCACGCGGCGAAAGATCTCTGAGGTGATTTCGGTAGGAGTTGAGTTCCTCGCGATTCCAGCGGTCGTAAGTTTCAGCCAGCTCATCATCCGTCAAGCTCAGCCCGCGCTTCATCAGGTCGTAGGTTTCGGCGATCAAGCGCATCAGGCCGTATTCGATTCCGTTGTGGACCATCTTGACGTAATGGCCCGCCGAGCGCGGACCGAGCCATGTGACGCAGGGCTCGCCCTCCACCTGGGCCGCGATCGCCTCGAAGACCGGCCGCACCCGTGCGTAGGCTTCGCGTGGGCCGCCGGGCATGATGCTTGGTCCCTGGCGCGCGCCGTGCTCTCCGCCCGAGACGCCGACGCCGAGAAACTGAATCTCGCGCTTCGCCAGCGTCTTGGCCCGCAAGTCCGTGTCACTGAAGTGCGAGTTGCCGCCATCGATGATGAGATCGCCGCGCGCCATGCAAGGGAGCAGATCGCGGATCACCGCATCGGTAGGCGCCCCGGCCGGGACAAGCATCATCACCGCGCGCGGCACGCGAAGCAGGCCCACAAACTCCGACAAACTCTCCGCACCGTGGATGTCTCGGTTCTCCGCCTCCTGGCGCAGGGCCGCCACTTTGCTGGCATCCGTGTCGTAGCCGGCCACGGAATGTCCGTGGTCCGCCATGTTGAGCAGCAGATTGCGGCCCATGACGCCCAGGCCAACCATGCCGATTTCGTAGCTTTGTGTTTTCATGGTGCGCTCCTTTTCCTGTCGCAGACTTCTGGCAGGTGCTCGAAATGCTCGCGGGTATCGACACAAGTGGTCGTTGCCACAAACCGACAGATCATTCAACGGTTCGCCACTCACGGGGAAAATGCCTTGCCCTCCTTACCGGTGCTTTCCGCTAAGAGTTGGTCCTGCCAGATTCCCTGCGTTGTGATCAACCGCCTCCGCATCAACAGGCTCTCGCACTGCCGCGACCCGTTTCTCCTCAATCGTGTTCATCAGCCGATCGAATGCCTCGACGAATTTTTGGATGCCTTCGTCTTCGAGTTGCTGGGTGACCGCGCCCAGATCAATCCCCACTTCGCCTAATCGCCCAAGTGCCTCGTATGCCTTCGCTGCGTCGTGGGTCAAACGAGCCGCCGGCTTGCCGTGATGTCGATAGGCGGCGAGAGTCTCCAGCCGGATCGTGTCGACTGTTTCAAGCCCAATGAGAGCCTCCACATATTTCAGATCGCTGTAAGCCGGATTCTTGGTGCTGGTGCTGGCCCACAGCAACCGCTGCGTCCTCGCACCCTGGGCCTTGAGTTTGCCGAAGCGTTCACCGTCAAAGATTTCCTTGTAAATCTGATAGGCCGCTTTGGCGCTGAAGATCGCCACTTCCCCATGGAGAGTGGCGGCAAGATCGGCTTTCGATTTGTCCCGCGCCATCGTTTTCTCAAGCGTTGGATCGAGCAGCACGTCAATACGACTGAGGAAAAAGCTGGCGACAGATGCCACTGATTTGAGCGCCTTGCCCTGAGCGGCTCGAGTCTCGAGACCAGCAATGTAGGCCTCGGCCACCTGCTGATACCGGGGCAGCCCGAAAAGCAACGTGATGTTGACGTTGATTCCCTCGCCGATGAGCTGCTGAATGGCCGGTAATCCTTCAAGGGTTGCAGGCACTTTGATCATCACATTTGGGCGTGCCACAGCAACCCAAAGGCGCCGTGCTTCCGCGATGGTCTTGTCTGTGTCACGCGCGAGGTAGGGGGAAACTTCCAGACTCACAAACCCATCCGTTCCCTCGAACCGGTCATAGACGGGACGAAAAAGATCGGCTGTGCGTTGAATATCCTCCACCGTCAGGGCCGCGTAGATTTCGTCGGCATTCTTGCCTTCCAGCGCCAGTTCGCGGATGGCGTCGTCGTAGTCGTGGCTGCCTGCAATGGCCTTTTCAAAGATGGATGGATTGGAGGTCACGCCGACCAGCCCGTCCTCTTCAATGAGTTGCTTGAGTTCACCCGACGAAATCGTCCCGCGCCGGATGAAATCCATCCAGATACTTTGACCAAACGACTCCAGCTTGAGTAACGCGTTGCCTTTCATCATATTTCCTCCGGTTTCATTTCTTCTTCGGGCGCGCTAATGCATCCTTGGATAGCCCGCTACTTTTACTCAGCTTCTTCAGAGCCGTGCCTTTGTGCATCGCCATATGGTCTGTCTTGTCACTCTTGATCAAATACTGCGGTTCTTCCGGCGAGGCGCGGACCGGTGTAGGTCTTAAACTTGATGGCGGAAGTGACCTTTTTCTTGATCGTTCCCCGAACGTGGCCGGCTTCCGAGTTCCACTCCACATGATCTCCAACTTTGAACTCGCGTTTCATCGGTATCATCCTCTGTAAGGCGTTAGTTATTGGGGGTGCTGCGCTTTGGAGTGCGGCAGCTTGCTGCCGCTTTTTTGGTGGATGCTGGCTCGCGCCAGCTTGCTGGCGGTACGAATTCCGCGCTGCGAACAGTGGGATACTAGGCCGTCCACAGCCGGGTAACGAGTGTGGGCGTAGCAAGCTGCGCCTGAGGAGAATTGCCACGGTGCAAAGCGGCAGCAAGCTACCGCACTCCAAACTCCCCCTGTAACTAGCCATTACGATCCTCTGTGTAGGTTTCTTTTCGGCGTGGTTGCCGGGAGACCGTCTGTGGCTGGTATCCTCTCGTCGCCAGAAACCCCGCTTCCTCCAGGCCGTCCAGCAGCAGGTGAAAGTAAACCAGCCCGCCATACGGGTGCCAGCGTTTCAGAGTGCGGTGAACCGCCGCGTAATCAAGTGGCTTCACCAAGTTCAGCCAACGCTCCAGATTCTTGCGAGCTCCCACATCGTCACCCGGAAAGACATGGGTCCGCCCCAGGCCGCGCTACAGAACGTACTCTGCTGACCAGCGCCCCACACCCCGCAAGCCACAGAGACACTCGATGGCCTCAGCATCCGGCAATACTGCCAGTCCCTCCAAATCCAAACGTTTCGCGATGATCGACCTGGAGAGTTCGATCATCGCGCGGCCCTTCTGCAGGCTGAAACCGAGCCGACGCAGGTCGGCCGGAGCCAGCGTGGCCAGGTCTTCTGCCCGGGGAAAAGCGTAAGCTGCGGACCCTCCCTCGTGGACAACGGCGCCGCAGCTCGCGGCCAGGCGGTTAAGGAGAAGAACGCTCAATGTCCGCGTCACTTGCTGGCTGGCAATCGCGGTGAGCACGCTCTCGAATGCGGTGGCGAACCGAGGCGGCTTCATTCCGCGGAAGCGCTGCGCCAATGGACCAAGCGCGGCATCGCCAGAGGCGAGAGAATAAAATGCCTCCATGTTGGTGCGGAATCCGAGCAGCCGTTCCAAAGCCGCCGTCACAGCCTGCTTTACCTCAGGGCTGAGCGCAGCGTCGCCCACCGTAACGCGAAGTCGAGGCGTTTCAGGCGGCCCAGTCTGCGTGACCGCAACTTCCACGAGGCCAGCCTGAACGGGCAGCACCCGGCGATACGTTTGACCATCCCAGCGGTCCACGACGTTGTCCGGACGGCGACGCAATGTCCAGGCTGTTAGGTCCAGCCGGAAAGGCGATGTGGGCTCCAAGAAAAAAATATATCGGCTCATA
>JAKEER010000381.1 GCA_022616615.1 Acidobacteriota bacterium | reverse complement strand
CTCCGAGGCGGGCGGGACGCCCGCGCTCCCAGGGTGGCTGCGTCAAACGCACGCTTCGTCTCGAGTCAGTGCGTTCCGCCAGCGAAACGCTTGCTTGGTTATGGCTCTACACAGACCGCGCTCACAACAACAGAAAACCCGTGCGAAAGACCGGAAAAAATTTCCAGTCTCCAGATTCCCGTGAAAGCGGGAGTCCAGTGACGTCGCTGCCATCCTGAGGGACTGGATTCCGGCTCGCGCTCCGCGAGGCCGGAATGGCGGAGCCGCGCCCGCGAAAGCAGGAACTGGTCCGTCACCCCTATCGCCAGGACTTGGGCAGAAGGATCACGTGGGCGGCCCGAGTAAAGCTTGACTGGCGTTTTATGCCTGTAGTGCCGCTCGCGTTCGTTTGACCAGATCGTTGTCCGGCCCGCCAGAGCCGCACAAATTGAAAGTGCTGGCGGCCAGGTAACGGTCCCGCCATGGCGGGGAGACGTGGTAATAGTCTTCCAGGACTGCCGAGCTGAATTTGTAATCGTGCGAGTTTCTTCCTTTGACGAAGACCAATTGGCGGGCCGCGTCAATCAGCTTCTCGGGGTGCGGGTTTTTCTTGAGATAGGCGAGCATCTTGCGGGCCGCCGTCATCCGATCCTTGCTCACTTCGGCAAGAATCTCCTCAATGGCGGGTGCGCCCAGGGCTGTGAGGGGCGATGGTTCGAACAGGTCAATCTTGACTGCTTTTCCGCTGGGAGGATCACCGCGAAACAAAGTGAGGAAGGCGGCGTTTTGGAGCAACAACAGCTTCCGGGTTTCATCGCTATCGCTCGTCTGATAGGCGAAGTGGAGGGCGTTGGTGGAGGTGACCCCGTGCAGCGCCACGAGGCCCGGCTGGCGCATCAGCAATTCTCCGGCTCCTTGGAAAAGAGCATCCCAGATGGATTGCGGAGCGATGCCCCGATTGAGCTGTTCGACAACCTTGTCGCAGGCCTCTGCGTTCGATCCTTCCCGCAAGGTTGCTAACAGTTCGGCGGAGGCTTCGAAGCTGGGTTTACCCTGCCGCCACTCCGTGCGGATTTTCGCGGCCAGCGCCTGGTTGCGCCGCCAGGGACGATCCGGCGCAGCGTCCCGCTTGGCTGGATTGTCGCCTTCATGATAGAGCAACGCATAGGCTAAAGAGCGTAGGACTGGCTCGGCATGCTGCCACCCAATGTGTTGCAACGTTCGCCAACTATTGGCCACATAGATGGCCTTGTGGCCGATATCACGGAAATCACGAGCCCCATAGCGACAAAAAATCTCAAACACTTCGTGTACGTCAGCTATACGGACCAGGCCAGCCACGGCCGCATCGGCGGCTGATTCGTCCCAGTTGTCCATCGCTTGGATGAATGCTTGCTTGGCCTTCGCCGCCCGTGGCACAGCCGATTCATTTACCGGTCCCATCGTCCAATTCCCCTCGCGCACATCGCGGGCCTGGGAATCCTTGAAACGGTCGAGGGCCCAGAAGATGGGGAGCCAACGGTCCGAATTAGAAGAGGCAAGGCTGGCCAAGTGGGCGGAGTTTACCACCAACACAGCGTGAAACTTGAAACCGACAGGCCGTGGCTGAATGTTGCGTACGCCGGCCAACAGCAAGCCCGCCAGCAATTCCCGATAACTCAAACCCTGTTTGATGCGTGCAGCCACCGTCTCCAGCAATCGCTCCCGCGGGGTTTCTTCCAGAAGTCGCACGAGTGGCTCAATTTCCGGCTGGAGTCGCACGGACTTGGGGTCTAACCGGGCATCCGTGCGAGACACTGCAGGCAATTGCGACAAGAACGAGACACCACTCAACCCCAACAGAGTCCCGGTGGAAGCAGTGGTTTTCAGAAAATGTCTTCTCGAACTTAGCAGGCCCACGGATTTCCTTGGTATGATGAACCGACGCCTATCAATCCCGCATCAGTGGATACCCTGAGAGAATATTATAGAACGGCCTAGGATGTCGAATCCCCCTGAACTGTTGAACAGGTTGGCTACCGGCCCAGAGAAGCCCGACTTGATATTGGGATGGATTCTCCTCATCGCCGCACTCGAGGCTGCACCTTAAGGTAATTGCTGATTAGGCTTTCGCAGGCAAACCTGAATTAAGCTATTGAGGATTGCGAATTATAGTGACACGACTGCGCGCTTTGTCTGATTGCGGTCACAGTTCTCTAGAATCGGTTCCCCTCTCCCCAACACGGGAGAGGGGTTGGGGGTGAGGGGGATCGCCGTGGGCGGAAGCAGCTTCCGAACCCTCTGTGCTGGACACCTCGGCTGAGGCCGGCACAGCCAGCGCCGAGGTGGTGCGACCGGCCCTTGCGGAAACCTCCAATCGAACGTTTCGTGCCGCAAAGGCTCTTCCTTGATACGAAACGCTTGAATGACGGTTCTCAGCGCATCCCTCAGACCACCCCGTGCCACTGCGCGACCGCTGTCGCTGCGCGGCACATCCCCTCCTGATCAGACCTGATCAGGAGGGGAGCCAGAAGAAGTCCAATTCGCAGCGGGCTGGCTGAAGCCAGCGCCCGTCATCCGATGTCATCTGAGGAGGGGACTTTCTGCTTGCTGGACCGATGCACGTTCACGGCTCGCGAAAAGACGTCTGTCATTGGCGCCCGCTTTCACCTCAAAACTCGCCTGCATCCTTCCGGCGCTTCAGCAAGTAGAGGAAATACGGCGCGCCCAGCAGCGCAGTCAAAGCGCCCACGGGAATCTCCAGCGGCGGGACCAGCGTCCGCGCCGCGGCATCGGTCAACAGCAGAACAACAGCGCCTCCCAGGGCCGAGGCGGGAATCAGATACCGATGATCCGGCCCCACGATCAGCCTCATCATGTGTGGCACCACCAGCCCGACAAAGCCAATCATTCCGGCAACAGCAACCGAAGCGGCTGCCATGGAGGAGGCCGCCACGAAGAGAATCTTCTTCATCACTTCCACTTCAATGCCGAGGTGAAATGCGGTTTCTTCACCTTGGGTGAGAGCGTTCAGTTCGCGGGAGAGAACCCAGACAGCCGTAAATCCAGCTACGATGATCGTCCCGGAAATGCCAATCAGCCAATGATCGCCGCTGGTCAAAGTTCCCAAGAGATAGAACAGAATGGTAAACGATTCACGGAAGAAGATGGAGAAGAAGACAAAGACCAGAGCGTTGAGAAACAGGCTAACGACGACCCCACTGAGAACCATCGTCTGAATGGGCGCTCTGCCGTCGGTCTGAGCAATGCGATAAACGAAAACAATTGAAGCAAAGGCGCAGCCGAGCGCCATGAAGTAGAGCCCGTAGTAGCTGTGCCAGCCAAGCAGATTTGCCAGTATCACCCCAACGGTAGCAGCGCTGGAGGTCCCCAGAATGAACGGATCCGCCAGCGGGTTGCGCAACACGCCCTGAAACGTGGCACCGGAAGCCGCCAGGCCGCCGCCGACCAATAGGCCCAGCAGGACACGCGGCAGGCGAACATTGAGCAAGATGTTCCGATCGGGCAGACCCACGGGACCGAGGAACAGCGCTAACGCGGCTGCCGTCGCAGTGGCTGCCGAGAGAAAGACCAGGCTGTGAGTTGGAGAAGGCGGCAACTGCGAGGACACATTTGTCATTTGTCATTAATCATTTGTCATTTGATGTTTCTTTCTCTTGCTGCGATTCAAATGAAAGATGACAAATGACCAATGACAGCTGACAGATTCTTGCCGTGACGTGTTGACTCTTGTTGCTTATCCTTCACGTTTGCACCTCTTCTTCACCCCTCACCTAGTCTTTATCTCTGAGTCCCTTGCCTGCAACTCCAGCAACCGGGCCTGAAGCTGTTCCATCCCTGCCACCAGCCGGTGATTTCCGTGCGATAGCATGTTGCGTCCGACATCGCCAATGACCCACCCCTTTCGAATCGCGCTGATCTTCTGCCACCCCGGCCTTTTCCGGTATTCCTCGGGATTCGAATCGAAGGTCAGGATGATATCCGGATTCCGTTCGATGATCGCTTCTTTGGAAGCCTGCAACGCCGGCTTGTCCACATCATTGAAGATGTTGCGCGTGCCACACAGCTCGATGCCTTCGCTGGTATAGCTCGCTCGTCCGACAGTCCAAGTGGGAAGGTCGATTTCAACGTAGATAGAAGGATGAGACTTCATGCGCGCGGCGGTAGCTCGGATGGCTTCAATCCTGCGCTTCATGTCAGCGACAACTTCATTTGCCCGGCTCTTCTTGTGCAGGCCTTCTCCGACTTGGAGAATAGCTTGGTAAATCTCTTCAATGGAGCGGGGACTCTTGACTTCCTTGACATTCAGCCCTGAGTCGCGCAAGCGCGAAACGATCTTGCTCGAACTCCAGGTTTCCGCAAAGATCACGCCGGGCTTGAGCCCCACCATCTTTTCAAAGTTGGGATTAACAAAGTCGCCGATCTTTTCTTTGGTTTTGGCTTGCTCCGGATAGACGCAATAAGTGGTCACGGCCACCACATCCTCGCCAGCACCGAGTTCAAAGAGGATCTCCGTCAGAGTCGGCGACAAAGAGATGAACCGCTGGCTGCCTATGTCTGGCGCCTGTACCGTCCGGTTAAGTCGATACTGCTGATAGCCCAATAGGACGAGAAGGAGAAACAAGCAACCAACAACGAATTTTTTCATCTTGATACCCTGCAAAAAGCGAACCGCGAGGCATGCGAAGAAACGTTCGCCAGTGGAAATCAGCGCCGATCGCTAAGGCAGCGTCAATAAATAAAGGTTGCAACTAGACTACTACATTAGTAGCACTCTGTTAAGTCGTGTGTGATTCTTTGGGTGGCGCACACATGGCGCAGT
>JAKEER010000380.1 GCA_022616615.1 Acidobacteriota bacterium | reverse complement strand
GGGGATGTGCCGCGCAGCGACAGCGGTCGCGCAGCGGCGGCGGTCGCGCAGCGGCACGGGGGTGGTCTGAGGGATGCACCGCGAACCGTCATTCAAGCGTTTCGTACCGAGGAAGAATCTTTGCGGCACGAAACGTCCGATTGGAGGTTTCCGCAAGGGCCGGTCGCACCACCCCGGCGCTGGCTCCGGGACCGCCGTCCCTGTGCCATCGCCCGCCCCTCCTCAGCCGAGGGGAATCAAAATGTCCAATCCCCAGTCCCCGGCGCAGGCTTGGCGTAGGCCGGTGTGGCCTTTCCTGGACCGTAACCAACTGCCTACGATGAATGCAAACAAAGCATTCATCGTGGCTACCCGCGTTTGGTGAGCGCGACGAGCGCCGTGCTCCAAGGGTCGTTCAGCTCGCCTGTCCCTGAGCCGCAGCCCCGTACTTTTCGTTTAACCGATCCATAAACTGCTTGCATCCGGGCGTTGCTTCCCACGAGCCGGGCCAGAAGCAAAGATCGATCGCCCACCAGGGTGAAGTGCAGCCGCTTTGATTCAAGACCGGCATGATCGTATCGAAATCGAGCACCCCCTCGCCGAATGGCCGGTGAGTGCTGGTCTCGTCGTTATGCAAGGTCCCATCGGAATCGATTAAGTGGATGTGGCCAATCTTGCCCTTGAGCATTTGGAGCATTTCGACGACGCCTCCCTTCAGCCGCTCAGGCGGGCCCTGGTGACGAGCGCCCACGACGGCAGACATGTGGGCATGCGAGGTATCGAACAGGAGCTTGAAGTTAGGATGCCCGACTGCATTGACCACTCGCAATACCTCGGACGGCTTGTTAAAAGCAAAACCTGGCTCAAACTCCCAGACCAGTAGCACACCTGACTTTTCAGCCATCTCAGCGCAACGCTGCCAAGTGGGCACGACCCTCCTCAGCGCCACATCCGCGCTAACCTCTTTGAGCACCGTCGGCGGGTCAATGCTGTCCACACGCATGGCGGGCATTTCGAGATCGCGGGCAAAGTGCAGGTTTTTTTCAAAGGTGTTCAGGTAACCCGAATGGTCGTCTGTGCGGATGAGGCTATGAGCCGTAAAGTCGGGCGCGTAGCCGGAAATCTCCAGCCCCAGGCCAGAAACGAGAGCGCGCAGATCCTGCCGGTGGCTGTTGCTCGCGTAGTCGTCCGGATGAGGATGCGGGCGGAAGCCTATGATCTCCACTCCGTCAAACTTTAGTTCAGACAAACGCTGAACAACCTTTTCGAACGGAATGGGGTTGTCCCAATAAGGGCCAAAAACATAGGCCCAACTGCCAATGGAAATCTTCTTTCTCATGCAACCTCCCGATTCATTATCAGTTGTCCGTGGTCGTGAGTCATCGCATACAACGAACAAGGGACAACTCACATCTTCAATAAGTGCAGAAGTAAGGAGATGCTGCGAAGGGCTGAATCAGCGCCCCTCACTCCCGCGCCCCTCTAGGGGAGCAGACACGCAAGACTGGTGTCCTTTAACCAGCGCTCGGACTAATATCCTAAGTTTCAATCTTTCCCACGTCTGAATTCCACTTCACCTTGAGCTGTATTTTCAAGGAAAGATTGCCGATGTGCGACGCCCGCGCCGCCTCATGCGCGACGCGAATGTTTGCCGAGGGAACTTTTCGGCTGCGGATGCAGTCGAGAAAGTTCTGCAGAGGGCGCGACGTGCCATCGCCCTGCGAGCGAACCAGGATCTCCGGTTCGCGGGTCTGCGTTCCGCGAACGTTGCGCGTCTCCTCCGCACAGAACACCACGTAATGCAGGGTCATTTTACGGAAAAAGGGGGAGGTGTCAAGGAGTCTGAGCACTCAGCAGATGACCCCGTCAAAGTGGTCGCTTTGAGCCAACCACCGGCGTCAGTCAGTGGCTAGAATTTCCACTACGATCTTTCCCGCGGCCGCAGCCAGCTCGCGTGTGGCGCGCTGGCTGCGGCTGCGGGAGCTGGGACCGGCCCAGTATCTTCAATCACTCGCACGCCAGCGATTGGCTGAAGGCATTTGATTCTCACTGTGACAGCGAACTGTTGCTAAGGAGGACCTGGCTAGAGCCGCATTGTTGAGAAGGCACTCTGACAGTCAAAAGCCATTTGCTATGGCTATTTCCGATTGGCTATTAACACAACGCTTTTACGCAGCAATAGCAAATCGCCAAAGGCCAATAATCGATAGCAAATGCTTTTGAGAGTTGATTGCCTCCTTGGACGCTGGCAGTCTATTCGCAGCATTTTCAGATGGTGTCGCTCCTCACTACCGCATCGAACTCAACACGGGTTGGAGCACCTTCCAAACATTCCCGGCAACAACCCGGTGTCCTTCCGCAGTCGGGTGAATACCGTCGGGAAGGTTCAGTTCAGGCCTGCCGCCAACTCCTTCCAGCAGAAATGGGACGAGGCGGGCCTGGTGCTTCTTGGCAAGTTGCGGAAAGATCCCTCGGAATCCGGTGAAGTACTCGCGTCCCCAGTTAGGGGGGATGAGCATTCCGGCAATAATCAACTGTACCTCCGGATTCTTCGTGCGGCTACGGGTGAGAATTTCGTCGAGGTTCTGACGGGTCGTCTCCAGCGAGATCCCGCGAAGCGCGTCGTTTGCGCCCAACGCAAGAATTAGGACATCAATCCGGCCCTTTAGAACCCAGCCGAGGCGCCGCAGTCCCCCGGCCGTCGTTTCTCCGCTGAGGCCGGCATTCACTACTTTGAACTTCCAGCCGAGGCTGTCGATGTTCTTCTGCAATAGCGCCGGGTAGGCTTGCGCAGCGTCCAGTCCGTAACCAGCGGTGAGGCTGTCTCCCAGACAGAGGACAACTTTGGACTCGGTTGAAGCAGCCACGCTCGTCTTCGCAGCCGTAAGGAGTCCGCCGAGAACCATGCTAAACAACCCGCCGACAGCCAGCGGCAAGCAGCACAGATTCCATTTGATGGATTTCATCGTGTTCCCGGTGAGTCTATCAAAGGGCCGCGATAATCAGCACTCAAGAAGCAGCGCGCCCTTCGCAATTCGTGCCCTGGCCGAATCTAACCCTTCACGCCGAGTCAGGGCCTTCCAGCAAAAGGCCTGTTTCGACACTCCTCGACATACACCGCGTGTCTGTCGCTCTCGGGCCGTCGCTGCCGGAGGATCCGTAGGAAGATCTGTAAATCTGTGCCACAATGCCTTTTGTTGGTTTTGTTCGTGGTTAGCTAGATTCCACGCTGGAGCAATCCGGTAACCGATGAAGGGCGACTGAAGCGGACAACTAACCACTGACAACAGATCACCGGAGCCCATCTGCTTGCAGACTTCCCCCGAACTTTCCCCTCCCATCCTTAGTGTTGAACAATTGACAAAAAGCTACAAGAGCGGAGAGCGCACGCTCACGGTTGTCAAAGAGATCACCTTCTCGATCGAAGAGGGCTCCACTTGCTCCATCGTCGGTCCTTCGGGCAGCGGCAAAACCACATTGCTCGGCCTTTGCGCTGGCCTCGACCGTCCCAGTTCCGGTACGGTAACTCTGAATGGAATTGCGTTGAATGCCTTGAGCGAAGACAGCCTGGCCGAGATGCGCAACCAGCATGTGGGATTTGTCTTTCAAACATTTCAACTCATTCCAACGCTGACGGCGCTTGAAAACGTCATGGTTCCTCTGGAGCTTCGCGGCGAGCTGCAGACGAGCAGCCGCGCTCTAGATCTGCTGCGGCAAGTAGGTCTGGAAGACCGCTTGAATCATTACCCCGCCCAGCTCTCCGGCGGCGAGCAGCAACGAGTCGGGCTGGCCCGAGCGTTCATCAACCGGCCGAGGATTCTTTTTGCGGATGAACCCACCGGCAACCTGGATGCAGAAACAAGCGAGCGGATTGTTCACCTGCTGTTCGAGTTGAACGAGGCTTTCGGAACGACGCTCGTCGTGGTGACGCACGATCTCGATCTCGCCGCGCGCACCCAGCGCATCCTCAAGCTTAAGGGCGGCTCGGTCGTATCGGATGAAAAAACCGATGATGAGGTACGAAGCATCAAGTACGAAGTGTGAAGGTCGAAGTGCGAAGTTCGAGGTACAAATTTAGGCTTAACGAAATCGCAGTTCTGGCATGCCTCGTAGTCGCCGACCTAAGGAGGCAGCCGCCTCGTTACCTGGACGGCTACACTTCGGTCTACTCCTGCCCCTTCACATTCGCTCTTCGAACTTCGCACCTCGAACTTCTGAGCTAGCCCTTCGAACTTCAATGAACCACTCGTCTTCATCCTGGACCTGGAGAATGGCTTGGCGCGATAGCCGCTCCAGCCGGCGCCGGCTATTGCTGTTTGTCTCATCGATCACGCTCGGCGTCGCCGCGCTTATGGCCATTAGCTCTTTTGGCGTGAATCTGCGCCAGGGGCTGGATCATCAGGCAAAAACCCTGCTCGGAGCAGACCTGGTGATCCGCGCCCGGCAACCCTTCAGCGAGGCTGCCGAGCGGCTCTTCGATTCCATCGGCGGCGAGCAAGCCCGCGAGACCAGCTTCTCTTCCATGGTGCTCTTCCCGAAGAACACCGGCACGCGCTTAGCCCAGGTGCGCGCGCTGGAAGGGGCCTTCCCCTTCTTTGGCGAGATGGAAACTGAGCCCGTGGATGCCGCCTTGGCGTTCACACGAGCGCCGCGGGCGCTGGTGGAAGACGGGCTCATGCTCCAGTTCAACGCTACGGTGGGCGACGAGATCCGGATTGGCGCTTACACTTACCGCATCGCCGGCCGCCTGAAGAAGGTGCCTGGAGAAAGCGCTGCAGCCGGCATCCTCGGCGCACGGGTTTACATCCCCAAGCAGTACCTGAGCCAGACACGGCTGTTGCAGCGCGGCAGTGCCGCCACCTACAAGGTTTACTTCCGTCTTCCCAAAGGCGTGAATGCAGAACAACTGGTTAAGAAACTGCAGTCTGACTTTATTCGGCTTCGCCTGGACAGCGAGACGGTCGAAGAACGCAAAGCCAATTTGGGGCGTTCACTAGAGAACGCATACGACTATCTGAACTTGGTGGCGTTTATTGCGCTGCTGCTGGGCAGCATCGGCGTGGCCAGTTCGGTGCATGTCTACATCAAGCAGAAGGTGAACACGTTGGCAGTGCTGCGCTGCCTGGGTGCCAAGAGCCGCTCGACGTTCGCCATCTACCTCATCCAGACATCGGCACTGGGGTTGATCGGCGCTGTGGGTGGCGTCCTGCTGGGCCTCGCAGTTCAATACCTGTTGCCCAAAGTTATGCAGGATTTTCTTCCCGTCAGCATTCCTTTCTTCATTTCCTGGGTCTCGCTCGTTCAGGCGATGGTGACAGGCTTTGGCATTGCGTTGTTGTTTTCGCTGCTTCCGCTGCTCGGGCTTCGCCGCGTCTCTCCGCTGCTGGCTATTCGTGCTTCTTATGAAGAGGGGCAGACACAAGAGCGCGACCTGTGGCGCTGGCTGCTGTACACCTTGATCCTGATCAGCGTAACGGCTTTCTCGATGGCGCACACGCGGCGCTGGATCCATGGGATCTGGTTCACGCTCGGGCTGGTTGCAGCCCTGGGATTGCTGGCTGCCATGGCCCGCCTCATCCGGTTTTCAGCCAGGCGCCTCATGACGCGCTCCTGGAGCTATATCTGGCGTCAAGGCTTGGCTAATCTTTACCGGCCCAACAATCAGACGCTGGTGCTGATGCTGTCTATTGGCTTGGGCACGTTTCTCATGATGACCCTCTATCTCATCCACAGCGTGCTCGTGCAAGAAGTCACGCTCCTCGCCAGCGGCCGTCAACCCAACATGGTGCTCTTCGATGTCCAAACCGATCAAAGACCGGAACTCAGGAAGGTCGTCGAATCACTGACAGTTCCCATTCTTCAGGAGGTGCCGATCGTCACGATGCGTCTGGCCTCCGTGCAGGGGAAACCGGTTGAGGACATCCTCAAAGACCCTAGGAATTCCATTCCCGAATCGGCCTTGCAGCGCGAGTACCGTTCCACCTACCGCGACAAGTTGATTAGCACCGAGAAACTGACTCTGGGGAAGTGGCAGCCGCAGGCCACCCCTGGCACCGGGCCGATTCTGGTGTCGTTGGAAGAGGGCATCGCAAAGCGCTTGAAGGTGAAACTGGGTGATGAGCTGGTGTTCGATGTTCAAGGCTTGCCAGTGGCCACGCAAGTCGGCAGCCTTCGGAAGGTGGAGTGGGAGCGGGTTCAGCCCAACTTTTTTGTGGTGTTTCCGGCAGGTGTGCTGGAAGATGCGCCGCAATTCTACGTAATGGTCCTCAGGACCCGCAGCAACGAAGAATCTGCCCGGTTGCAACAGACCGTTGTCCAGAAATTCGCCAACGTGTCGGCGATCGACTTGGCGCTGATCGTGAACATGATCGACAGCATCCTCAGCAAGGTCTCCTTCGTCGTCCGCTTCATGGCTTTATTCAGCATCTTTACAGGCCTCGTCGTGCTGGCTGGCGCGGTCATTACCGGCAGATATCAAAGAATCCGGGAGAGCGTCCTGCTCCGGACGATGGGCGCCAAGAAGCGCCAGGTTCTTCAGATCATGCTCGTTGAATACTTCTTCCTCGGGACGCTCGCCGCGCTGACAGGGCTTCTGCTCGCTTGGGCCGGCAGTTGGGCGCTAGCCCAGTATGTTTTTGAAGCGCCATTTGTACCCGTCTTGCTGCCCAGTCTGCTGGCGCTGCTGGTCGTGACGGCTCTGGCCGTCGCGATTGGAATGCTTAACAGCCGCGGCATTGCGAGCCGGCCTCCGCTGGAAGTGCTTCGGGCGGAGGCGTAGAGTGCCGTACACGGCTCGTAGGGGCGGACCCGCGTGTCCGCCCCTCTCGCCTCTCCAACGGCTCAAGTCTCGTTTCACCCGCCACAAGGGCGCAAACGCAGGTGCGCCGAGAAATGTCACGAGGATGATTTCAAATGGAGTCATGTAGCCGCAAAGTGTTAGCCACAAGGTTGACTGCCTGAGCCTGCTTCCTGTATATCTTCTGTGCCGGGAGTCATTCGTTGCAGTTGATCCGGGAAGGAGGAAATAATGGCTGAAAAAAAGATCAGCAAAACAGCTCGTGCCAGCTTGGGAGACAAGGGCCAATTTTCGGGCAAGCTTTGTCCAAGCTGCGGAGGAGCCATGGTGGCCACGAAGCTGATCAAGTCAGAAGAGCGGCCGGGCGGCATGTATTGGGTGTGCCCAAAGGACGATCAACGCATTCGGATTTGAAGACAAAGTTTTTCAGAATCGGAAGCACGAAAAGACAGCGCTTCGGCGCGAGACGATCGATTACCACGAACGACGGGCCGTTAGCCCGGGCCTGGAATTTATTCAAGGCGGCCGAGCGCTCTGAAGGTCTCAGTGGCGGAACGGCTGGGGAGCGAACTCAAGCTGGGAGCGAAGCGACTCGGGAGGAACGGTTCGAGGAGTCGGGAAATGTTTCCTGAGACGATGACATCGCACAGCAGTTTCGCTGTGATGGGCGCCAGCAGCAAGCCGTTGCGGAAATGCCCAGTCGCATAGTAAAGGCCTCCCAGCTCTGCCGGACCCAGCACTGGCAGACCACCTTCACAATAGGGTCGCAAACCGGCCCAGCTATCGAGAAAGGCGGAGGAACTCAAGGTCGGGGAGAGGGCCAGCGCAGCGGTTGTGATTTGCTGCACGCCTTCCAGGGTCACCCGCTTGTCGTAGCCAACCCATTCCACCGTGCTTCCGAGAAGAACACGGCCGTCTTTGCGCGGCACGAGATAGCTCTGCGAACCGTAGACAACATGCCTTAGCGGGGGTGCGGGCATTGTGACGGCAACCATCTGGCCGCGCGCCGGCCGGACTGGCAAGGCATACGGCAGCCCAGTGGAAACCTGCCCCGACCAGCTTCCAGCGGCAATCACGACGCAGCCCGCCGCGTAGAATCCCAAGTTTGTTTCTACACCGGATACCTTGCCCTGTTCGGCTGTCACCGATAGCACCTCGCATCCGGGAACCAATTGTAGTCCCAGCCGCGCGCAAGCAAGGCGCACCGCTTCGACCAGTTCCCGATTGTCCAGATAACCTTCTTCAGGAAAATACAAAGCGGAGAGCAGTTGCGGATTCAAACAACTTTCCATTTGCAAGGCTTCCTCCCTGGAAAGCGGCTGAACGTCGAGGCCGAGGCTGGCTTGCTGCTCTTTCTTCCGCTCAAGTTCCGCCTCCTGCTCGGGAGTCAGAGCCACCGACAGCAGGCCGGAAACATTGAAGTCTACAGTGGCGCCGGATTGGGCCGAAACCCGCCTGAGAAAATCGGGATAAACTTTGTGGCTGGCCAGAAGCAGTTGCGCCAGCGGGCCGGCCTCTTCCATTTCGGACCTTGGCGCCAGGATTCCAGCCCCGGCCGAAGAGGCTTCCTGTCCCATCTGGCTTCGCTCTAAGACTGTGACGCTGAGCTTCTGCAGTCCCAGTTCGTAAGCCACCGAAAGGCCAATGATTCCACCACCGACAATGAGAACGTCTGAGGTTTCGTGGGTCATAAAGATTGTAGGGGCGCACCCATGTGTGCGCCCTTGTTGCGTTAGGCCTTCAGGCTTGTATGGTGGCCTCCCTCGACTCGGTGAGACATCCACCGGGGCAGACACATGGGTCCGCCCTTACGACGGTTCAGCAATATTGTGAATCACCACATCCGAGCGGGAGAAGACAGAAGGATGGTCAACGCCCAGTCCGGGTTCTGCTGGCGCCTGCAACCAACCTTCGTGCGCGGGCCGCTTGGCCACGGTTAAAATGCAGCGCAGAGTCGCTTCTCAGGGTTTGCGGCTTGCAACCTTGAGCGCTTGCGAACCGCAATCTTCAAAGCCGCAGAGCAAGAGGCGCTACACGAATCGCGAGAAGCATTTCGCGGGAGTTCTAAATCGAGCCGGCTAAATCCTCAGGGCAGCAAGATGCTCAATGGAACTCTTGGCGGTCGGGTGAAGGTGAGTAAATTCGACTCCCATCCCTACCCACTTCAAACTATGCCTGACGACCCCCACCGCGCGATAGAGCTTGCCGTCGGGGGTGAGGCGCAGCCTCAGTTTGACCTGCTCTCCAGCCGGCAGCGGGTTGTGGGTTTGAACAAAAACACCGATCGAGCAGATATCCGTCCATTGGGCCGCGACCTCTTGCCGACCCAGTTCGAAATAAGCATCGTTTATTAGCTCAACTCTTGGGTATTTTCGAGTATCGGGAGGTTTCATACACCCTGCCTAGGGAAAGAAAATCCAACAGAAACCCAGGTATTTTAGCCAGCCGACACCGCTTTGTCCATTCTGCAGATCAAGATCATCAAGATCGGACATCAGTAGTGGCCCAGTTACGCGTGGGGCCAGCCCTGGGCCAGCCCCCACCCGCTACCGCGGGTAGTACCGACAGCAGCCAGCGGCTCCCAGTGTCAGTACCGCCTGCGATAGCGGGTGGGGCGGACGCTGGATCCTAAGAACGGGGGTGCCTTGCATCCACCGTAACTGAGCCATTACGGACATCATGGACATCCTGAAGATGGAACTAAATGGGTTGTGTTAGATCCTGTTGAAAGTACATTCCGGGGCGAAAATGCCACAAGTAACGCATCGCCCTGCACGCAGCCAAGATTGCGACCGCGCGGCTCCAAGGCAAAACAACGGGGCGCGCACTGCAGGGCCTAAGCCCAATTCGACGAGGTTGATGACGGCTTTGCCGGCAGGGAGGAAGCAGGCCGGACACGGTTCATGGCCTTCAACATCAGCCAGAGCAGCGCCCAATT
>JAKEER010000379.1 GCA_022616615.1 Acidobacteriota bacterium | reverse complement strand
TTGATGACCTCGCCATCGGCATAGGGGGTTTCAAAAACCTTGAGGGTCGCGTCGATCGCATCAGAGATATATGTGAACGGCCGGGTCTGATTTCCGTCGCCATGAATTGGAATCGGACGATCGCTCAAGGCGGCGGCAATGAAGAGATCCTGAGCACCGCTGAGTTTCGACAACTGATAAGTCGGACCGTACACTCCTGAGTAGCGGACGATTGCGATCGGCAGTCCATATTTCTCTGCGTATCCGAAACACAAATGCTCGCCATAGATCTTGGAGGCAGCTGCGCCCCACCGATGGACTCGCGATTCGCCCAGCACGAGCGGGCTCTCTTCGGTGAAACTCGAATCGACGCCTTTTCCATAGACGTCGTCGGTGGAAGCAAAAATCAGACGAGCATTGGCCCGCCGGGCGCATTCCAACATGATTTCAGTGCCTTTGACGTTCACCTCCAAGGTTCGCAAATAGCCGCCGTAACGTGGAATCTTCTGAGCCGCCAGATGAAAGATGACTGCCACTCCCTCGCTAACCTCCTTCATCCTGTCTGCGCTCAGGATGGATTCCTCAAGAAAACGGAATCGCTCGTGTTTCAAGCAAGGTTCGATATTGGCACGCACTCCTTGTGAGAAATCATCGACTCCGGCGACGTCGTGTCCCTGCTCCAGCAGAGCCTTTGCCAGGTGGGAACCAATGAGGCCGGCAACGCCTGTGATGAGAACCTTTTTCCTCAAGAGTGGCCCTCCCCCAAGTTCGTAACCGAACGCTGCCATTCGATGGTCTTGCGCAGGCCCTCCTCCAGTCCTACTTTCGGCTCAAATCCCAACAGCTCCCGAGCCTTCGAAATTTCCGGAACACGATTGCGCACGTCTTCATACTTGCCGAACGCCTGGTAAGAAATGAGCTTCACCTTGGGTTCCCCCCGTCCACCCAGCCGCCACACCAGCAACGCCAGATCAAGAATACTGATTTCGTGAACGTTGCCTAGGTTGAAGATCTCTCCAACTGCTTTCGGCGAGAACATTGTCCGCAAGATGCCGTCGACATGGTCAGAAATATAAGTGAAACTACGTGTCTGCAGACCATCACCGTGGATCTCCATCGGCTGATCTTTCAGGGCTGCGTCAATAAAAACGGACTGTGGCCCTCCCCACCAAGTAGTGTTCTGCCCGGGCCCGTACCCGCCAAAAAAACGCAAAGCAGTAACCGAAACGCCATATTCCTGCTGGTAGGCAAAAGCATAGTGCTCGTCCATGATTTTGGAGACTGCGTAAGCCCAGCGCTTTACGTTGGTCTCTCCCAGGTAAAGATCGTGGGTCTCGGCAAAAGGAAGATGCGGGTTCTTTCCGTACACATCGGAGGTTGAAGCAAACACGACTCTGGACTTGTGTTCCCTAGCGGCCTTCAGCACCGATTCCGTCCCGTGGACGTTGATCGTGAGCGTGTCCAACGCATTACCGTAACGGGGGATCTTGTACGCAGCCAGATGGACCAGGACCGTAGCACCCTCCGCCAGGCGGAGGATTGCCGGCTCGTTACGAACATCCTCCTGGACAAACTCAAACCCAGAACAACCAAAATGCTTCTCGATATTCCGCGTGGTGCTTTGTGACAGATTGTCGACAGCGCACACCGCATGTCCTTTTGCTAGCAGAGCGCCACACAAATTTGAGCCGATAAATCCAGCTGCTCCAGTAACCAGAATTTTTTCCATAGACACCTTTAGCAACCGATCAACCAAAGAACCCGCGTATCGCGCTGTTAACGGCATCGATCTCGGTGTCCTGCATTTCCGGAAAGATCGGCAAGGAGATGATCTCCCGCGAAACTGCCTCGGCAACCGGGAACCTTCTCCCCTCCGGCACATAGTGGCGGAACGCAGGTTGCAGATTCAGGGGAAGAGGATAGTGAATGGCATGGCCGACGCCTTTGCTCTTAAGAAACTCGGCCAGCGCGTCCCGGCGGGACGTGCGAATCGAGTACTGATTGTAGACATGCCGGACGCCTGGGGCACAGTACGGTGTCGCCAACTCCAAGCCCTTAAGGGCTTGGTTGTATCGATGCGCAATGCCAATGCGGGCCTCGGTCCAGGTCTCCAGGTGTCGCAGCTTGACTTTGAGAACGGCGGCCTGCAACGTATCGAGGCGGCTGTTCACACCAAGGATTTCATGCTGATACCTTTTCCTTGATCCGTGCACCGTGACCATCCGGCAGCGCTCCGCCAGCGCGGCATCGTTGGTCACCATCGCGCCGCCATCGCCATAGGCGCCCAGATTCTTGCTGGGGAAGAAGCTGAGGCAGCCGATGTCCCCCAGAGTTCCCACGCTGATTCCCTGATAGCGCGCACCGATGGCCTGCGCGGCATCTTCGATGACCTTAAGCCCCCGATCCTTCGTTATTGCGAGCAGCGGCGCCATATCGGCCGGTTGACCATACAGGTGCACAGGAATGATCGCTTTGGTCTTGGTTGTGATGCGTGCAGCAATCTGGCTGACATCCAAATTGTAGGTTTTTGGATCGATATCGACATAAACGGGTGTGGCGCCCAATAGAGCGACGGTTTCAGCGGTCGCTACAAATGTGAATGGCGAGGTGATGACTTCATCACCGCGACCGATACCCAACGCCATCATGGCCACCTGCAGCGCATCAGTTCCGGAAGCGCAACCCACCGCGTGCTTCGCGCCTAGAAAGCTCGCCAGGCCAGCCTCAAACTCGCGCACGGCAGAGCCCATGATGAAGTCAGTCGAGGTCAACACCGACTGAATAGCTGCGTCTATCTCGTTCTTGATCCCCAGGTACTGGCGGTGGAGATCCACCATCTTGATCTGCATTCTTTGAAAGTCCTTCCCAAGTTCAACGTTTGACTTCTAATGAGGATCGCAGAATATAGTGACGAAACTCGTTGTCTCTCGAGAAACTCAATCGACCTCGGTTCCCCTCGCCCCAACGCGGGAAGAGGATGAAGGCTTGAGAAGCCTTCATGG
>JAKEER010000378.1 GCA_022616615.1 Acidobacteriota bacterium | reverse complement strand
GTGATGCGCGCTCGAGCTTTCTCTATTGCAACGCCACCGACCGCCTGTGGGTGAGCTGGCCGCTCAGCAGCCAGCGAGTCAGAGAGCGGCTGGAAAGGAAACCCAGAGTCAGAGATCTTCCCCTCGAATTGGGTAAAGTGGCACGCCTTATTCAAGCTGGAGGCAACGGGTTGCCCTGCCGAGGCCAAGTAACTGAGGCTCTTCAGGGAAAACCGGTTTTAATCGAGATCCCGGCGGACATTGGCAGATTGCAGCAGGAAAGGCCGCAATCGGCTCTCGAATGGCGTGAAGCGACGCGTTGGGCGTTTACTAGATCGATGGAGGCAGGCTATCTGGTGGAAGATTTCTATGAACAAACCAGAGGCGCAGCCAGGGCCGGCGCCTACCTTCTCAGCAAAGTAAAGATCGAGGACGTGCGAGATCCTCTCAGACTAACAAGACGCACTGTTCTACAGAAATAATGAAAGACTCTGAATGACGAAGCGCGTAAGGGTGAGCTGCTCTCCACAACGAGGGGGCTGTGGGAGTATTCCGAGATGGGTTGAATCAACACCTGAAACCCAATGCTGGAATGACAACGACTATAAGACGATCTGAACCGGTGAGATGTTTGATGTGCTGATCATTGGTGGCGGCATGGTTGGCACTTGTTGCGCCTACGAGTGCGCCACACATGGGCTGCGAACCGCGCTACTGGAGCGCCAAGACCTGGCTTCAGGAGCTTCGGGGCGCGGCGGTGGTTTGCTGCTGAAGGGAGCCACAGACCTCTTCTCGCCAGAGATCGTTTCTCACCTATTGGCCAACCAGCAGCTGTTGGAGCGTTTTCTTCAAAACAGTGGAGCGGACGTCGAGTATGTCCGTGGTGGCAGCCTGTATATCGCGTTTGAAGAGGATTGGACTTTCACTCAAAACAAGGTTCACGAAATGTGCTCGGCAGGTTTGGCGGCAGAGTTGTGGGATGCTACCCAGTTGCGAAGTGCGCTGCCTAAGCTCACACCCAAAGCCGTTGGCGGTCGCTTTGTTGAAAGTGACGCTCAGCTCTCGCCTCCCCAACTGACGCTGGCTTTTGCTCAGGCTGCCCGGGAGGCAGGGGCAGAGATTCGAACGCACGTCGCTGTGCATGGTTTCGTCAGAAGCAAGCACGGAGAGATCACCGGAGTCCAGACCCAGAATGAAGCGATCTCTGCACGGCACCTCATTCTCGCGACCAACGCGTACACAGCTTGCTTGTGGCCCTTGCTTGAATCGGTCATCACGCCAACTCGCGGTCAAGCTCTGCTGACCGCACCCGTGCCCCACTCATTTCCGTTTGCTTGTGCCACCGACTACGATCTGCAGTACTGGCGGCAAACCCGTTCCGGGCAGATTTTATTTGGCGGTTGCCGGCGTCTTGAAGTTGGAAATCCGTTTGGAAAAGGGACCGACTCAATGGAGACCACACCCGAGGTGCAAGACGGGCTCAAGGAGGCTTTGCTCTCGCTATTTCCACAATGGCGATCGGCCATAAGATTCGAAAGATCGTGGGCGGGTACGATGGGGTTCACGCCCGACCACAAACCACTTATCGGGCGATTGCCAGGACACGAGAACGTTCTGATCGGGGCAGGCTTCAGCGGGAATGGGCTTCCGTTGGTCTGCATCACAGCGTCACTCCTGCGAGAGCTCATCGTTCAAGCAAGCACTTCACTGTCGCTCTCGGCGTTTGATCCTGGACGATTTTTCTCAAAGGAAGGTTAGCACTCCATCTAGGTTTATTTGCTCCACGAAGTTTCGACTTCGGTCAAATTCGAGAACTCCCCGTCCCGTTCGTACTCCACAAACGTGGAGGAAGCTTCGTCCTAATTCAACATCAGGAGAATCGAATGGCATGTCACTCCGCACTGGGTAAAAGCATTCTTCAGCTTGCTCTGGTTGCAGTAATTCCTTGTTCTCTACGTGCAACAGAGGAGAACCCCAAAGAATTCTCGATCACTATCGACAAACCACAAGCTGAATACGCGATCGAAGTCGGTGGGACGATCGATCCGGATAATCTGGAAATCACCATTGAAAATTTCGGCGATACGCCGGTAGTGAATCCTCGAATGACAGTCAATGGGCTCTATGACTGGTACGATGTGAAATCCATGGTTGCGGAGATTACCCGAGATTGCAAGACCGACGAGGAAAAGGCCCTGGCTCTCTGGTGGTGGGTGCTTTACAAGCGGTTTCAGAGATCGCCGGATGATCGGTCGTCGCTGCACCCGGTGCGTGCGATGAACGGGTATGGCTACGGGATCTGTGGTCACACCTCGGCTCGACTAAAATGCCTATGGACGGCGGCGGGGCTTAAGTCGCGCGTACAGGAACTCTGGGGTCACACAGTAGCCGAGGCTTACTACGACAACGCTTGGCACATGCTCGACGGCAACGTGAGGGTCTTCTACCTGGATCGCGACAATCGCACCATCGCCAGCCTAGCAACCGTCGAGCGCGACGACTGGCTCATCAAGCGGACAATTCATCCCAGCGATCCTTGGTTTCGCGGACCGGACCCTCCCGGGGACAACGAGGAAATGGTCCGATATCTCGTTTCGCATAAGGACAACTACGAGGAGCATAGCTACGACAGCGAAATTGCCAAGGATTATACGATGGCGATGACCCTCAAGCCGGGTGAGAAGCTTGTCCGTTGGTGGGTACCTAAACTTGGCAAGTTCGAAGGCGGCAACAAGCGAGCTGAAGCACCACAACGTTACGCCAATGGTCAACTGATTTGGGAACCCGACTTGCGCCGCATCGACCTCAGGCCGTACCTTTCAGTTCCAGGATATGGCAACATCGCCACTCTGCAGGAGGACGGTCGGAGCCCCGCAATCCATGTCGCCGACTTGCAGGACTCGCTCCACACACGGCCTTCCGTGTTCACGCTCCCCATTGCCAGCCCATATCCCATTGTGGGCGGGCGCTTCTCTTGTACACTCTTCAAAGGAGGCTCTTCCAACCTCGATTTGGCGTCAATCGCTTTCGGCAAGCCAGGATGGGAGTCCGGAGATTTGTACAACTTCCGCTGGAACAAGGGATCGAAGGCGGTCGATCTCGACCTCGATCCGAAGATTACGGCGAAGGGAGCAATCTACAGTTACGGCATCGGGTTTTCAATTCGGGGCAATGCCGAGTCCAAACCTCCCACTCAGGCTGGTGTCGATGGATTCCGCTCGGTGACGGACCTTCAGATCTCACCGTTCAGTGTCCCTGCGCTGGCCTTTGGGAAGAACACGGTCCGTTTCTGGCATGAGTCTCCGCACCCCATCAAGCTCCGGATCACCCATCGGTGGCGGGAGGTTAACGGCCAGCGGTCACCGGGCAGAGTCGAGACGGCCGTCGCTCCCGCTGACGGTGCTGAACTCGGCAGTCTGACCCCCACTGTGAAGTGGCTTCCCGCACTAGATCCGGATGCCTCCGACAAAGTCGTTGACTATCAAGTCATGGTCGGCCTGCGGCCGGACTGCCGATGGCCACTTTCTCCAACCCTTTACCAGAATGTCGGCTCGGAGAAGACAGAATGGACACTTCCCGCGAGCTTTCTCAACCCAGGGAC
>JAKEER010000377.1 GCA_022616615.1 Acidobacteriota bacterium | reverse complement strand
GAGGGCCTGCGGCCACAATTGCGGGCGGGACGCCAGGCGGGACGCCCGCGCTCCCAGGGGGGCTTCGCCACTCCAAAAAACGTCCAATCTCCAGATTCCCGCGAACGCGGGAATGACGGAAAGCCTAAATGGTTCTGACGCGTCCAGGTAATGCTATCGCGCGGCAGCAGCTCGAGCGAGTGCTTTCGCCAGGCAATCATTTGCCAGCGCGATGGCGCTGCGGGCTGCCGGTGTGTTAGTGATGGCGTTTAGCATCGCGAAGTCGTGCATCGTTCCCAAATATCTCACGGCCGTGACAGGGACCCCGGCTTCGGTCAACTTGTGCGCGTACGCTTCGCCTTCGTCCCGCAGTACATCAAATTCAGCCGTGATCACCAGTGCTGGGGGCAAACCCTTCAGCTGCTCGACCGGCGCCAGCAACGGTGAGGCGGTTGGTTGCTTTCGTGCGGCCTCGTCCGCCAAGTAATGGTTCCAAAACCACTTCATTGCCTCGCGAGTCAGGAAGTGGCCGGCCGCCATTTGCTGATACGATGGCGTATCGAAATTAGTCGCATCAGTGACGGGATAGAAAAGCGCCTGAAAGGCGATCTTGGGGCCTCGTCGCTCCTTCGCCAGCAGAGTTACCGCCGCAGACATGTTTCCGCCCGCACTGTCTCCTGCCAAGGCGAGGCGTGTGGAGTCGAGCTTCAGTGCCTTGTCGTTTTCTGCCACGTACTTTGTCGCCGCGTAGGCTTCTTCAATCGCGATTGGATACTTCGCCTCAGGCGAGCGGCTGAAATCAACGAAAACAACCGCAGCTTGGGACCCGTGGGCAATCTCGCGCACTAAGCGGTCATGGGTGTTCTTATCGCCGAGGACCCAGCCGCCGCCGTGAAAGTACATCACCACTGGCAGCGGGCTCGTGCTTCCCTTGGGGCGCACGATGCGAATGGAGATGGGCCCATTCGGGCCTCCGGGGATCGTACGATCTTCGATATCCGCCGGCAGCTTTGGGACCTCTCCGGCTTGCGCACTGGAGAGCACGCCTCGGGCCTGCTCAACGGAAAGCTCATAGATCTGAGGTCCTCCCTCGCGATTCAAGGTTTCCAGAAAGGCTCGGGTTGTGGGTTCGATGGCATTACTCAGGTGGCTCATAGGACTCCTCATTGGGTATTGGTGGAGAAAGTTTTTTGTCCCCGTAGCAACGGAACGGGCGACTACAAAGGGCCTCCGGCTATTGCGAGAGCGAAGGTCTGGCTTTCATCTTTGTCCCCGTTGCGAAGGGGGACGATAGGAAGTCTTGAAGCATTATCGAGACCCCTGCCGCAAGAGCCGCATCCCCCTTGTCACGGGGACAAAGCCGTTTTTAGCCGGCTCGTATGTTGAAATTGCAGTCAGCGGCCCGTGATTCAACACCAGCACTAAGCTTGCAATTTCGGGGCTGATTTTTTGATCACTGACATTCGATTCAAGAGTTCGGCAACGTCCTCATCGCTAAGCTGTATGAAATTCTTATACCATAAACCGACGGCGTAAAAGGGGTCCGGAGTCATTCCACAGATGATCTCGTCAACTTCTGATTCAAACTCGGCGCAGGTTTCAGGCGCGCCTATCGGAACCGCCACGACGATTCGGGCTGGCTCTTGTTGCCGTAAGGCCCGCGCTGCCGCCCGCATGGTAGCGCCTGTCGCCAGACCGTCGTCGACCAAAATCACCGTTCGACCGAATAGGTTTAGAGGCGGTCGACCATTACGGTAGAGCCGTTCCTGTCTCTCCAGCTCCTTGTGCTCCTGATACGTAACAGCATCAATGGCTCCTTTCGATATTCGCAGGCTACGCACCGTGTCGTCATTGAGGATGCGTACACCGCCACTGGCGATGGCCCCCATTGCCAGCTCTGCATTTCCCGGTACCCCTAGCTTCCGCACCAGGAACACATCCAACGTGACATTGAGCTCCTTGGCGATTTCATAGGCAACGGGCACGCCGCCTCTGGGCAGGGCGAGCACTAACACGTTGGGACGCTCGCGATAATGGGTGAGCTTCTCGGCAAGGGACCTGCCCGCTTCGAATCGATCGGCAAATGGTTTCATCAGTTCTGTGCTCGCGCCTCAAGAGCTCGGCATTTCAACGCTTGCGCTGATTGTGTTCCTGATAGTCTTCTGCCGAAGCAGGATTGAGTTCCCAACGCTTGCGGTCTCGCTTCTCCACTTTTTCGAGAATGTCGAGCTGTTCGTCGTCCTGGTATGTTACGCCGGCTGCCTCACCGAGTATTTCCACAATGTCTTGATCGGGAGTGGAGACAGAGCCTCCTACCATCTCTTCTCCGGTACCCGTCTGGTCCCAGGCGGCATCAACATCGCCACCCGAAAGTTTTGAAGTTCCCGACCGCTTTCGTTTCTTCGAGCCGCGGGCCACCCGACTAGCTTCCAGCAACTCCCGCTGCACCTCGGGATTTGTGACAAAAACTGGTCTTTCCGCCGTACCGGCATCAAGAGATCGGGCTCGCGTCTTTTTCTTGGCCATTTTCAGACTCCTGTTCCCATCGCTATCCTCGGCGCTTAAAGAATTGCACGGCGCGCTCGTGCTGTTCGGCTGCTTGTCGCGTGTCAAAGGTTCCCAGGTTCCTGCGTTTTCCGCTTCGCGGATCCTTCTTTCGCGCATAGAGTCGGTATTTACCTGATGTCAGTTTTCGGATCATGTGCTACCCCTCTTAGTTTGCCCTCTCGGATGAGGCTCAGCGGCTCACCCTAAGTTCTAGCTTCATATCCTTGTCGTCATCGTGGTCGTCTTCAGGACAAGAGACACCGTAGGTGCCCGGCTTGAGGTCTACTTGCAAGGTCGCACTATGTCCCGGTTTTAAGTGAGATTCCAGCTTCTTTTCAAGCTCATTACCTTTAATCTTGAAGCTGTGTTCCTTTTTTCCTGCATTCGTGGTTCTCAGCGTGGTCCATCCGGCCTGCAAAGCCACCGGCATATCAATCCGGTATTCCGTCAGAGTTACATCTACAGTTGTTTCCACGGCGTTTGCGGCCGCGACATTCGTCCAGGCCATTTCGCGTCCGTCCCGCCCAAAACAAACCAGAAGAAGTATCAGTGAACCGAAGAGGGTTTTGTTCAGACTGGCAATGAACGAGTTCTTGGGAGCCATAACATCTCCTTTCTAGTATTACTCTGTTAATTCTTGATCGCGTGGCGCATACATCGGGCTTTAACGACATAAGCGCCTTACGCTGGATGATTTCCCGTTACACGCGGGAAGCGGGTGTCCGGCAGCTTGAACGAGCTATCGGCCGCGTGGCTCGCAAAATTGCCTTACGTCATGCTGAAGGAAAAATCGAGCCCACAAAAGTCAGCCCGCAGGATTTAATGGAATACTTGGGCCCGCAGCGCTTTATGCCTGAACAAACCCGGAAAACTTTGCCTTTCGGTGTCGCCACTGGGCTTGCCTGGACCGAGACCGGCGGCGATGTTCTCTATGTCGAAGCGACGCTCCTGCCCGGCAGCCACGGATTGACACTTACGGGACAGCTAGGCGATGTCATGCAGGAGTCTGTCAAGGCAGCTCAGAGCTATATCTGGTCGCATGCGGAGCAGTTAGCTATCGATCCTGGCCTTTTTCGAAAGCATAGCGTTCATGTGCACGTGCCCGCAGGTGCAACTCCCAAAGACGGGCCTTCTGCAGGCGTCACAATGGCCAGCGCGCTGGCTTCCCTCTACAGCAAGTTACCCGTGCGGGTCGACACAGCGATGACGGGCGAGATCACTCTGACGGGCTTGGTGCTTCCCGTGGGCGGCGTCAAAGAAAAGATTCTGGCAGCCCGCCGTGCAGGTATTGAGAGAGTGATTCTGCCTAAGGACAACGAAAAGGACCTCCGGGAAATCCCTGAAGCCGTGAGCCGGCAGATGCAGTTTGTTTTTGCAGAAAGAATTGAAGACGTGTTAGTGGCTGCCATTCCTCAATTGGCTGAAGTCCTTGCCGTGGCTAGAGCTTCCTAGCAGCAGAGGAGTTTTTCAAGCCGCGGTGCGGCGCCACGTTCGATGAAGATATTCCCCTTAGCAAAGGGGGCGGCGCGGAGCGACAGCGGTCGCGGAGCAACAGCGGTCGCGGAGTGCCAGGGGCTCGCGTAGCGCCAGGGGGGTGTCCGTTCGGCTTTCGCGAACCCGTCACGACAACCCCCTGAAGGCTTCGCCTTCTTTCCCCCTTTGCGAAGGGGAGCTGTGAAAAAATTCGGTTGGGCACATAAACCTGATTCGGTAGGGACGCGGTGCTCCGCGTCCGTCCTGGGTTTCCCATCGCGGACGCGCAGCAGCGCGTCCCTACCTGAATTTTTCACGGCTTCAGGGTTTTCTTAGGAGTCTGCATGCGCTGGCAGTGCCCTGGCAGATGAAAATGATTCTTGGTCCTCGTTCTCGGCATTGGTCGAGGACGAGCACAAGTACGACGACGAGGACGATTTTCAAGGGACTCAACCGGAGAACGTTTTCGTTGACTCGGTGAGGACTGCGAGCTTGGATGCGGGACTAGGATTTGACGGGCCCCAGTTGGCTGGTCACTTTTGGACAGAAATACAATTCGTTGCCAATCTAAGCTTGAGAAGCTTTTGAAGCTGTCGAAGCCGAAAGACACCTGGGCACAGGAGAATTGCCATGCTAAGAAAAGCAAGCGAACTGAAAGGATATTCCATCGCGGCGGTGGACGGCGAGATCGGGCATGTGGAAGAATTCTACTTTGATGATCAGAGCTGGGTGATTCGCTATCTGGTTCTCATCAACTCTAGGATTTGGTCGTGGAGAGACCCCGATCTGTGGTGAAATTGCTCAATTCGAGGCAGCAATCAATATAGCGACGCGTATTTAGGCGCTTATTCACACTTGGCCCTGGGGCCTGACGGCATGCCTGTGGAGTTTGAATTATGAGCAAATATTTGCTGGTCTTCGGGTTGAGCGCGCTGGCTTGCGTGGCGATCGCCTATTTGATCTCAAGCAGACCTCATAGCAGCCATAGCAGCCTGAATGAGACCGCTCTCAAGAAAGACATCGGCCAGTGGGAGAATGAAGGAGGGAGCGTTCCCGGCCTTGCCACGAGCAGTGCAGCGGCGAGCGGCTGACCTCACCAGACTGACCATTACCTTTTCGGACTCTTGCTGTGTTTCACAGATTCGATGATGTATTCAAGTTCCGCTGTCGCTCCACCTGTGGCTACTCACGTTGATCGGGTATCGTTGGTGAGATTCGAGCTACCGTAACTGCGAGAGGAATACTCCAGCCCCCACTAAATTGGCAATCTCGGTCGGATGCAACCTCACCATTCAGGCAAAAAAAGAGGGGACCAGGATTGTCTTGGCATCGTGCTAAAATGCCACTTTCCTGTCCATACTGGGTTTGGAATCCAGTAAGACAGCCTGGTCGCCCTCTTTGGGAGGGAGACTTGGATATTGTCCTATTCCGAAGAACAGGGCTTTTTCAGTTCAGATCAGATCGAAACCTAATCTAGAACTACCTCGTCTCCCTCTAACTCCAAATTAGCATAGCCGTGGATAAGAACTGTCCCATTTTGCACATCTGAAGAAATTCTCTTCGCTTTGCATTTTGGCTTGTCCCCATTGCCATCGGAGGCGGGCTGGCCTCAGCCTATTAATAGGTGCAGAAGTAGCCGGACACTGTGCGGGGCCCTAATCCGCGCCCCTCACCCCCAATCCCCCTCTCCCCAAGCGGGGCGAGGGGAGCCGAATCCAGCCTGCGGCCGCAGCGAACAGGCACACACGGGACTTGTCACTATATTTCGCAATGTTCAGTAATCAAGGTTTGTCATGTCAGTTTTCGGTTCTCAGCAGCGGGTGAGTGAAAGCATTCTTGAGAGCATCGGTAAGACTCCCTTGATTCGGTTGAGAAGATCGGTTCAAGGCCTTGTGGCTGCAATTCTGGCTAAGGTGGAGTCGTCCAATCCGGGAGGGAGTACCAAAGACCGAGTCGCACTCAACATGATTGAGCAGGCCGAGAAATCGGGTGTGCTGCGTCCAGGTGGAACAATTATTGAAGCCACGGCAGGGAATACCGGTCTGGGATTGGCCCTTGTGGGCGCTGTGCGCGGTTATCGCTGCATCTTCGTTTTGCCCGACAAGATGAGCGAAGACAAAATCCGCCTGTTGCGGGCTTATGGCGCCGAAGTGGTCATTACCCCAACGGCGGTCCCGCCGGACTCTACCGAAAGTTATAACGGTGTGGCCAACCGTCTGGCTCGGGAAATCGAAGGGGCGTGGAGACCCGACCAGTTTCACAACATTCATAATCCTAAAACACATTACCAGTTCACGGCGCCTGAGATTTGGGAGCAGACCAAAGGAAAGATGACGGTTTTCGTTGCGGCTGCCGGAACGGGCGGGACCGTCAGCGGCGTCGGCGAGTTTCTGAAAGAAAAGAACCCGAAGATTCGCGTGATTGGTGCAGACATTGAGGGGTCGATTCTGAGTGGTGATTCTCCCAAACCCTGGAAAGTGGAGGGCATTGGAGAAGATTTCGTTCCTCAAACTCTGAATGCGCAAGTGATCGATGAGTGGATTCGGATCAGTGACGCCGAGTCTTTTGCGACGGCCCGCCGCATTGCGCGAGAGGAAGGCATTCTGCTGGGTGGTTCGAGTGGAACCGCGCTGGCGGCGGCTTTTCGTTATGCTCAGCGTTGCACTGCCCAGGATATGCTTGTCGTCTTCTGCCCGGACACGGGACGCAACTACCTCAGCAAGATGTACGACAACTCTTGGATGGCGCAGCATGGTTTCACCGACCGCCTGCCAGAGAGTGTGGTGGTGGGCGACTTGCTGTCGGCTTTGGGGCGTGAAGGTCACTTAATTTCTTTGACTCCCGAGGACACTCTGAAGAAGGCTGCCGACCTGTTTCGCGAGCGAGGCATTTCCCAGATTCCCATCCTTGAAAGAGGAGAGATGGTAGGTGCCGTTGAAGAAATCACGATCATGCGCGCCCTGCGGCAAGGCTCCCCTCCCGAGGCCATCCGGTTGCGCGAGATCATGGCGAAACCACTGCCCCGTCTCGATGTCGGTGTTTTACTCGAGGAAGTCTATCGGCTCCTCATGGCCGGCAACCCGGCGGTAGTAGCAGTGAGAGAAGGAAGGGTCGTAAGTATCATCACCCGCTCGGATCTGATGAGCTTCTACCAGAAGTCACCGCAAGCAAAAGTGACATGAAATTTTCCACCCGAGCCATCCATGTTGGGCAGGAGCCCGACCCAACCACTGGCTCTACGATTCCTCCCGTTCATCTCAGCACGACTTACACCCAGTCAGCCCCGGGTCAGCACAAGGGTTACGAGTATTCACGAACTCAAAACCCCACTCGGAAGGCACTCGAGCAGTGTCTGGCTTCTCTTGAAGAAGGGGAAGACTGCGCCGCGTTCGCTTCCGGTCTGGCGGCCACGGCGGCAATCTTTCAGGCAATGGAGCCCGGCGATGGCGTTGTGGGAGGACACGACCTTTATGGGGGGACGTTCCGCCTGCTGGAGAAGGTGTTCCATCGCTGGGGATTGGAGGTAAGGTTTGCCGCAGACTCCAGTCTTGAGGCGCACGATCGGGCGATCACATCGCTAAGCCGTCCCCGCTTGCTATGGCTCGAAACACCAACAAATCCGCTGTTGGATATCGTGGATATCTCCGCCCTGGCGCAGCTCGCCAAGACGCGCGCGATGACGGTTGTGGTGGACAATACCTTTGCGACTCCTTATCTCCAGAAACCTCTCTCTCTGGGCGCTGATCTTGTGGTCCACAGTACCACTAAGTATCTGGGCGGGCATTCAGATGTCGTGGGTGGCGCCGTCGTGGCGCGTCAGAAAGAGGTTATGGAAGGAATCCGCTTTCTGCAAAACGCTGCAGGCGCGGTTCCGGGGCCGATGGACAGCTATCTCGTTCTGCGGGGGTTGAAAACTCTGGCGGTTCGAATGGAACGCCACTGTGACAATGCGCGGCGACTGGCTGAAATTCTGACGAAGACTCGTGGCGTCGCGAGAGTCTTCTATCCCGGCTTGCCTGAGCATTCGGGATTTCAAGTTGCCGGAAAACAGATGGGTGATTTTGGAGGCATGATCTCGATTCAGCTTGAAGGCGATGCCGAACGTGCGCATCGTTTCTGTTCCCGGCTCAAGGTATTTTCACTGGCTGAGAGCCTGGGGGGTGTTGAGTCACTCTGCTGCCATCCGGCAACCATGACTCATGCCAGCATTCCTCGGGAGCTGAGGGAAACCCGCGGCGTCACCGACACTCTGGTACGGCTCAGTGTGGGAATTGAAGACGTTGAAGACCTCATCGCAGATATTGAGCAGGCCTTGTAGACCTTCTTTTGTTCTAATTCGCACCTTCAGGGCGCGAGCCTTCCAGTTGGCTTTTGGCATAGGAATAAGCTGTATAAGCAGAGATGATATGGCAAATCCATCCGAGAGTGCCGCCCGAGCCTACCCAAAGACCCGGAGTAACAATGAGCCAGAAGATGGCTCGCAAGAACTTCCCGTTATAGATCTGCCCTACTCCGGGAATGAGAAAGCTCAAAACAGCCGCAGTGCCTGGGTTTTTCATAATTCCCACCCTTGCTTCAGCTTCTGGCCGGTTATGGATTGTCAGTCTACCAAGAAAACGGTCCCTGCTGGCAGGAGACAGGGCCTCATCAAAGTCGCGAGCCCTCCCTTACGGTCGGGCTACTGAACAGGTCCGAGACTCAAGTCAGTAGCCCGGGCGTCAGCAAGGGCTCTGCCTCGACTCAAGACTTACGCGACTTTGACGGGTCCCTGGCAGGAGAACCCAAGAGTCTCAGCAGGAAGGATGGCTGCGGCTGGCTACTTCGAAAGTGACTGGGGTGAATATGGGTCGATTACAAGCCAAGGCGGCCGAGTAATCGACAATTATTGAGGATTACTGAATATACAGAATATAGTGACGACACTTTGCGTCCCCTCTCCAAACTAAACAGACTTCGGTTCCCCTCGCCCCAACGCGGGAGAGGGGCCAGGGGTGAGGGGGTAAGCACACCGTTGAATGCTCTCGCAAGAGTTCCGAGACCCGCATCCAGCATTGGGTTCGGAAGCTGACCCCGCCGACGGGAATCCCCCTCACCCCCAACCCCTCTCCCGCGTTGGGGCGAGGGGAGCCGATTCTAGAGAACTGTGACCGCAATCAGACAAAGCGCGCAGTCGTGTCACCATAATTCGCAATGCTCAGTAGATCTCCTTCAGAGAGCTTTTCTTAGCTTCCGAATCTCTTCACATCCTTCTCTCATCATCCATCTCCCTAAAATAGTCCCTCCGCTTCATCACTTCCCTTGGTTTGCTGCCGTCGGCGGGGCCGACAATCCCATCGCGCTCCATCATATCAATCAATCGCGCGGCGCGGCCGTAACCAAGGCGCAGCCGGCGCTGCAGCGTGGAAGTGGAAGCCTTGCCGACCTCCACCACAATGCGCACGGCCTCCTCATACATTTCATCGGCTTCGCCTTCAAGTTCTGCCAGCTCGCCCTTTTCTGAACCCTCCTCAACAATTGTCTCGTTGTAAACAGGCCCGGCTTGAGACTTCAAATGCCTGACGATTTCGGCAGTCTCTTCCTCGCTGACGAAAGGCGCATGCACGCGAATCATCTTGGAAGTGCCGGGCGGGATAAAGAGCATGTCGCCCCTACCCAGCAACTGCTGGGCGCCCATCTGGTCGAGAATGGTGCGCGAGTCTGTCTTCTGCGCCACCCGGAACGAAATGCGGGAGGGCAGATTGGCCTTAATCGTCCCCGTCAACACATCGACCGACGGGCGCTGGGTGGCCAGGATCAGATGAATGCCTACGGCTCGCGCCATTTGTGCCAGACGCATGATGGAGTTCTCCACGTCCTTGGACGCCACCATCATCAAATCTGCCAGCTCGTCGATGACAATCACGATGAACGGTAGCGGCTTTCTTTCCTCGCCGTTCTCTTCCGGAAAAAGATCAAGCGTCTTCGGCTTTCTCATCATCACGTTGTACTGCTCGATGTTGCGCACACCAACGGCTGCGAGCAGCTTGTAGCGGTTTTCCATCTCGTTGACAGCCCATTTCAGGGCGTTCGAAGCCCGCTTTGGCTCGGTGACGACGGGCGTCAACAGATGCGGAATGTCTTCATACAGCCCCAGCTCGAGCCGCTTCGGATCCACCATGATAAACTTCACATCGTCCGGCGAAGCCTTGTAGAGGATGGAGATGATCATGGCGTTAACGGCCACACTCTTCCCTGCCCCCGTTTGTCCGGCAATCAAGAGATGCGGCATCTTGGCCAGATCGGCGATGGCAATCTTCCCGACAATGTCTTTGCCGAGCGCCATGGTGAGTTTGGAGTGGGAACTCTGAAATTCTACCGACTCAATGATCTCTCGCAAAAAGATGGTTTCGCGGCGGATATTGGGAACTTCAACCCCGACAGTGGACTTTCCCGGCAGACGGTCGATGCGCACCGATTCGGCCTTCAGCGCCAGGCACAAGTCGTCGACCAGATTGGTAATCCGGCTGTACTTTATCCCCGCTTCAGGCTTGAACTCGTAAGTCGTAACCACTGGGCCTGGGTGAATGTGATGCACTTGGCCGTGAACGTCGAATTCCTTGCATTTTTCCATGATCTGCTGGGCCCGCTGCATCAACTCCTTTTCGTCAACCGCCTCTTGGCTGCCCGGAGGACGAAGCATGCTGACGGCGGGAAAGACGAAGTCCTGGGTGCCGGTCGCGATGACGCGCGCTTTTTCCACCTGCACCCGCTTTTCCGTGATGTGGGGCGCAGGCTCGGAGAAGTCCATGTCCCGTGGCGAAGGCTCTTTGGGAATCCGCTTAGCCGAGGCGGTTCCCAGCTCCTTAAGCTCGGCAACACTTTGAGTAATGACGGTGGCCGGCCGCGTCTCCCTGCCTGCCTCCTGTTTCAGCTTCTTCTCTAGAGCCAGGCGCTCCTTTTCCTTTTCGCGAGCCTTCCGCCAGGCCTGCCAGCGTTGCTTCCAGGGCGCCAGAAATGCCAGCCGGCTCCGGAAGAAAGCAATCGACTGCGCGAAGGAAAAGGTTGTCACTATGAACAGCGAGACCAGAAAGAACGACAAGGTGAGAATCAATGATCCGGCAAAGTTGAAGCGGGCGCGCAGCCAGTCAGCCAAAAGGTCGCCGGCCAGACCGCCGGCTTTGAGCGTCCACCCGAAGTCTAGAAAGTTTGGAAACAGCAGTCCGCATAGGGCGCAGGCCGAACCAAACAGCGCCAGCAGGCCGGCCGCTTTGAATCCCGGGTTCTCAATCTGGCGCGATCGCAACCATTTCCATCCGAAGATGGCAAAGACCACCGGTAGCATGAAGGCCGGATAGCCGAAGGCCTGCAGCAGAAGGTCAGCGAGTGTCGAACCAAACTCGCCTACCAGATTTTCCACTGTACCCGCATGCAAGCGGTTGCGTGACGTATTGAACGAAGGATCGGTCGGATGATAAGAGAGCAAGCTCAGGAGCAGCAAAGCCGTCAGCGTGAATAGCACCAGCCCAACCGCTTCGTTCGCGCGAGGATGCTTTGTAGGGACTAAGAAGTTCATGGCCTAAATCCTGCAAATTGGATGAGGAGCAAGATCACAACTCCCAAGACGATTCGGTAGACAATAAAAACCTGCAGCGTGTTCCTTTGTAGATACCGCATCAGAAATTTGATTGTCAGATAACCGACGATTAGGGACGAGAGAAACCCAAATAGCATGGGTATTCTCTCTGCCTCCGCGATTCCCGCCTGCTGGAGATCCAGCAGTCTCTTCAGTACTGAACCACCCGTGATCGGAGCCGAGAGCAGAAACGAGAACCGAGCAGCGGCTTCGCGGGTGAGTCCTCGAAACAGACCCGTGGCGATGGTGATGCCGGATCTCGATGTCCCTGGGACGAGCGCCAGCGCCTGCGCACCTCCAATGCTGAGAGCGTCTGTCAGGGAGACTTGGCTGAGATCTTTGTTCAGCTGGACAATTCGCTCAGCCAGCCAGAGCAGGAGCGCGACGCCGATCAGTGTGATTGACAGAATGAACGGACTGCGCAGCGTGGTCTCGATCGTTTTTTCCGCCAGAAATCCTACGATTGCGGCCGGCACGGTGCCGCAAATAATTAACCACAACATTGCAGGCTGCGGGCTCCGGTTGTGGCGATCTCGCTGGAAGACGCCCGCCACCATCTGAAACCAGTCCTTCCAAAAAAACGACAGGATGGCGATCAACGTGCCAGCGTGGAGAACGACGTCAAAGGTCAGACCCTGATCCGGCCAGCCCATCAACCAGGGCGCCAGAATCAGGTGGGCGGAACTGCTGATCGGCAAGAACTCCGTCGCTCCCTGAACAGCGCCGAGAACGATGGCTTGGGCGAGAGTCATGTCGAAGTGCGAAGTACGAAGTGCGCAGTAGGAAAGGGAAAGTTCGAACTTCGCACTTCGACATTCGAACTTCGCTTAGATCTCCAGAATCACCGGCAGCACGAGTGGTCGTTTCGACGTCTGTTTGAACAGAAAGCGCCGCAAGTCCGTTCGGATCTTTTCCTTGATCACGGCCCAGTCGGTGGCTTCTTCAAAGGTCGACTCCTCCAACGTCTGCAGCACGCGCCCTTTGGAGTCGCTCATCAGCGAATCCTCTTCATCGACGAAGATGAATCCCCGCGTGATGATTTCGACCTGGCCTTCCAGCTTACCCGTCGCCTTGTTGATGGCCAGTACGGGCAGCACGATGCCATCTTCGGCCAAGTGCCGGCGGTCGCGCATCACGATTTCTTCCACTTCGTCCAAGCTGCCTTCATCAATGAAGATCCGGCCCACCGGAACCTTGCCGACGATCTGCGCGTCCTCTTCACTGAACTGGATGCGGTCGCCGGTTTCCGCGATCAAGACTTTGTTCTTCACCGCGCGCACCCTCTTGGCCAGCTCCGCATGGCGGAAGAGCTGGCGATACTCTCCATGAATCGGAACAAAGAACTTCGGGCGCACCAGGTTTAACAGAAGCTTCAACTCCTCCGCACTGGCGTGGCCTGAAACATGAACCGGGGGCAGCGAGCCGTCATCGTAGTAGACATGGGCGTCGTGCTTGTAAATATGGTTGATCATCCTGGAAATGGTTTTCTCGTTTCCGGGAATGACGCGGGCAGAGATAATCACCGAGTCGTCAGGCTCGATCACAATGTTCTTGTAGTTGTCCACGGCCAGGCGGGGCAAGGCGGCCATCGGCTCACCCTGGCTGCCGGTCATCAACATCGCCACTCGTTCGGGAGGCAGCTTGCGCGCTTCCTGGGGTCTGATGAGGATTGCGTCCGGAATCTTCAGAAAACCCAGCTCACTGGCGATCTTCGTATTTGCCAGCATCGAACGGCCTCCCAGTACCACCTTGCGGTTGTATTTCTGGGCGAGGTCGAGAACGATCTGAATTCGGTGTATGGACGAAGTGAAACAGCAAACGACCACTTTCTTCCGCGCATGATGGAAAATCTCATCCAAGCGCTCGATAACCGTGGTTTCCGACGGCGTAAAGCCTGAACGCTCGCTATTGGTGCTGTCTGCGAACAGCGCCAGCACCCCACGGCTGCCATATTCGGCGATGGTGGGCAAATCCATCACCTGCCCGTCGAGCGGTGACGAGTCGATCTTGAAATCGCCGGTATGCAGAATGGCGCCGGCAGGCGTCGTAATAGCCAGCATCACGGCGTCCACAATGCTGTGGGTAACGTGAATAAACTCCACGCGAAAGTCACCAATCTGTTCCACCTGCCGCGGTTTGACCGTGACGAGTTTGGCTTGGTCAAGCAAGCTGTGTTCCTCTAGCTTGCCTTTCACCAACCCCAGCGTGTAGCGAGTTCCATAAACTGGCACATGCATCAGCGCGGGCAAAACAAAGGGCAGTCCGCCGATGTGATCCTCATGACCGTGCGTCAAGAGAAATGCCTTCACCTGCGAGGCATTCTCAATTAGGAAGCTGATGTCGGGAACCATAATGTCGATCCCCAACAACTCTTCGTCCGGAAACATCAGGCCGGCGTCGATGACAATCATCTGTTCTCCATAGCGGAGAACCATCATGTTCATCCCGAATTCGCCCAAGCCACCCAAAGGTATCGCTTCAACAATCTTCGAATTCAAGGTTCGCCTTTATCTTTCTTTCCATAGACTTGCAAGAGTCTAACACATTTCCACATTTGAAGGAATGTTTATAGCTGCCCCTAATTCAACGATTCATCCAGTTCGGAGTTGCTTAAACAGGGCGACGAAATCTTCCAACGACAAGACCTCTGCACGGCAATTAGGAGGTCGGCCAAGCTGGTTCAATATCGCCTCCAGCCGCTCTTTGTCTACGGCTGCCCTCAGACAGTTCCACAGCGTCTTGCGGCGTTGTGCGAAGGCCTGTTTTATGAAAGAAAAGAATACTGATTCCTGATCCAAATCTAACAAACGAAGTGTCTTAGGTTCAAGGCGAAGTACCGTCGAGTGCACCTTCGGCATGGGTCGAAACGCGCCGGGTCGCACATCCATTAACTTCGTGCAAGCAAAGTGGTATCCAGTGATCAGGGTCAGCACTCCAAACTCTTTCGTTCCCGGTGACGCTAGCAGCCTCTGGGCCACTTCAGCCTGCAACATGATCGTTGCCGACTCGATCCTCCCAGCTTGTTGCCCCAACCACTCAATGATGGGTGACGAAATGTAATAAGGAAGATTGCCAACCACCTTCAGCTTTGCCGGGAAGAGTTGAAGCTCCCGCATCAGCTCAGCTAACTCCAGTTTTAGAATGTCCTGATTCAGGAACAGCACGGACGGACCGGAATAGTGATCTTCGAGCTTTTGGAAGAGATTTCTATCCAGTTCGACCCCGATAAACTGACGGGTTTTCGGGGCCAATAGTTGCGTCAACGCGCCGGTTCCACAGCCAATTTCCAGTACGACATCCTCAGCATCCAGCTCGAGGTGAGCAGCAATCCGCCGGATCATGGTCATGTCGTTAAGAAAGTTCTGTCCGAGGCCTTTCTTGGCAACGATTTCTTGGCGGGACACAGGGGCTCCCAATGTGGACTCGATCCTCTTCTGTTCGGCTAAACGCCGCACTTCCCCTCAGCAAAGCGCCTGCAATGCGCCCCCCTTTTCCAAACTCTTCCAAGGGGGACGGATTGCAGCGGCATCCATTGATGTCAACTTAGGGCGGATCGTCCACGATAGACGCAGAAAACGCGTCAATCGTGGCTACCAAAACGACTGACTCGGGCATAGGTAGCCACGATTGGCGTGCTTTTCGCCAATCGTGGGCCCGATCCCGCCTTAAGTTGACATCAATGAGCAGCATCCTGTCCCTGCCAGCGCTGGCGGAGCCAGTGTTATCAAGCAGCCCGACCCGTAATGGAGGGCGCACCCCGCGGCCAAGATGCCCTCCCTTACGGTCGGGCTACTGTTTGCCGCGTGGACTTGATCCGATAGACACGCGGTGCTCCGCGTCCGACTTGGGTCTCCGGTTGCGGACGCGCAGCAGCGCGTTCCTACCATTGAATCTTTTCAAGGACTCCAGGGCCTTCGGGGTTTTTGTTGCATAGGAAAATCAATTCCGATACCTTACCTCGTTGCTTTCAGCGTGGAGTGAGCCGTAGGACGGTCATGCGCGTTTTGTATGTGGCTTCAGAGGCGGTCCCTTTTGCCAAGACGGGCGGGCTGGCCGACGTCGTAGGGGCGCTGCCGAAGTTCGTCCGGCAGCTAGGACACGAAGCCGTGGTCGTTCTCCCAAAGTATCGGGGAGTGAAAGCCCGAAAGGCGCTACTTCCGAGCCTGACGATTCCCCTTGGAAACAGCATGAAGTTTTGCGCCATCCACGAATCCGAACCGGTTGAAGACGTTCGTTTCTTTCTGGTCGACTATCCGGACTACTACGAACGCGAAGAGTTGTATCGTCACGCCGGGCACGACTACCCTGATAATGCCGAGCGCTTCGCGTTGCTTTCTCTTGCTGCGCTGGAGTTCGCGAAGCGGGCGCCCCTGCCGCCAGAGGTCATTCACTGCAACGACTGGCAGACCGCGCTTGTCCCGGTTTACCTAAAAACGTTGTATCGCAACGATCCTTTCTTTGAAAAGACAAAAACACTACTCACGATTCACAACCTGGCCTATCAGGGCGTTTTCCCACGCTCCGTCATGACACGGCTTGGGCTGCCACTAGAGCTCTACAACACGGAGCAGATGGAGTTTTACGGCAATGTCAATCTGTTGAAATCGGGCATTGTGTTTGCAGACAAACTGTCGACCGTTAGCGAAAAATACAGCCGTGAGATTCGCACCGCAGAATTTGGCTGCGGACTGGAAGGCGTCCTCCAGAAGCGAGCCGCTGACCTTACAGGCATCCTGAACGGCGTGGACTACCACCAGTGGAACCCGGAACAGGATCCCTGGCTGATCGCCAACTATTCCGCCGAGGATCTTCAAGGCAAACAGCAGTGCAAGATCGATTTGCTGCATCAGTTCGGCATTCAAGATTCGCAGGAGCGGCCGCTGATCGGAATTATTTCGCGCATGGCCGACCAGAAGGGGTTCGATCTGCTGCATGCCGTGGCCGGTACGATGGTGCAGGAAGGTTTTTCGATGGTGGTGCTGGGAACCGGCGAAGAGCGCTATACCCGTTTTTTCCTGTCCCTGCAGGAAAAGTACCCGGCCTATGTGGGCGCCAAAATCACCTATGACGATTGGCTGGCCCATAAGATCGAAGCCGGGGCAGACCTGTTTTTGATGCCTTCGCGCTTCGAACCCTGCGGGCTGAACCAGATCTACTCTTTGAAGTATGGTACTGTGCCGCTGGTGAGGGCGACGGGCGGACTCGACGACACCATCCAGGATTTCTCGCAATCACCCAATGGTACTGGATTCAAATTTGACCGTTATGCCCCGGACGAGCTGCTGGCTACGGCCCGGCGGGCTCTGGAAGTATACCGCACCCCAAGCCGGTGGAAGGCCCTGGTCAGGAATGGGATGAAGCGAGATTTTTCCTGGCAGCGCTCGGCGCAGCGGTATGCGGAGCTCTATGAATCGCTGGTGTGAGAATAGCGTCCCCTGAAGCTGTGAAAAAATTGATGGCCACGCCGCTCCCTACTGGTCGCGGTACTGTAAGTAGTTGCGTCATCAGTACCGCGCGCGTTAGCAAGCGGCGATTTCTTTCACCGAATCCCAATCTTTTCACAGCTCCAGGGAGGGGGGTTGGGGTGAGGGGGCGTAGCACGCAGTGGCGATTACTTGATGAAGCGAAGACGCATGCTGAATGCGAAAAGGCAAGCAGCTAAGCCACAGCGTGACAGTCCCCCTCATCCCGGCCCTTCCCTGCCAAGGAGACTTGGCCATCGAGACGGCGTGCGAAATTCTTATCAAGGCAGGTTTGTAATATCTGAAAACCGGAGAAGATAATAGTGGGCGCAAACACAGTGGAAGTGACAGACAACAATTTCGACACGGAGGTTCTGAAGTCAAGCGTTCCGGTTCTGGTCGATTTCTGGGCAGAATGGTGCGGGCCGTGCAAGGCCATCGCCCCGACGATCGAAGCCGTGGCTGAAGATTACCAGGGCCGGGCCAAGATTGCGAAACTGAACGTGGATCAAAATATCGCGACCTCCTCGCGCTACAACATCAAGGGAATTCCAACCTTGCTGCTCTTCAAGAACGGCATGGTCAAGGAACAGATTGTCGGCTCGACGTCTAAGGAGTCGATAGCGAAGATCATTGATAAGCATTTGTAAAGTCAGCAGTCCGTGGTCCGTTGCCCGTTGTGTGTGGTCAGCAGATGACAGGGACACGGTAATGACTGACCAAGGACGACTGACAACGAACCACGGACAAATTTTATGACAAACATCGTCGTTATTGGCGCCCAATGGGGTGATGAAGGCAAAGGGAAGATTGTCGATCTGCTGACGGAAAAGTTCGACATCGTAGCCCGCTATCAGGGAGGGCATAACGCTGGCCACACGGTTATTGTGAAGGGCAAGAAGTTTGTCCTGCATTTGATTCCGTCCGGCATCCTGCATAGCGGTAAGGTTTGTCTCATCGGGCCGGGCGTGGTGCTGGACCCAAAAGCCTTTCTCAGTGAAGCGAAGATGCTGGAAGATGAAGGTATCCCCGTACGAGGGAACCTTTTCATCAGCAACCGGGCACATCTGATTCTTCCCTACCACCGGGCGGTCGAGACCGCGGCTGAGGAGGCCCGCGGTGACAAGAAGATCGGAACAACGTCGCGCGGCATTGGCCCGGCTTACGAAGACAAAACCGGGCGCCGTGGCGTGCGCGTCATCGATCTGTTTGATTCGGACGCCCTGAAGGAAATCATCTTTGCGGTCACTGCGGAAAAGAACTGTCTCATTCAGACCCTATATAAAGGTGACGCCCTGAATGCCCAGGCTATCTATGAAGAGTACCTGGGTTACGCCTCTCAGTTGAAGGAGTTCGTGGTCGATAGCGCGGCCTATCTGAATCGCCAGGTTCGCGCCGGCAAGAAAGTGCTGTTCGAGGGCGCGCAGGGAACGCTGCTCGACATTGACCACGGTACCTATCCGTACGTCACCTCTTCGAGCGCCTCGGCTGGCGGGGCTTGTGTCGGCACAGGCGTGGCTCCGTCTCTAATCACGGGTGCTATCGGAATCGCTAAGGCCTACACCACTCGAGTCGGCTCAGGCCCCCTCCCCACCGAGTTGAACGGAAGCACCGGCGAAACCATTCGCCAGCGTGGCGCTGAATATGGAGCCTCGACGGGTCGCCCTCGGCGCTGCGGCTGGTTCGACGGGCCCGCAACACAGTATTCAGCTCTGCTGAACAACCTGCAAGCGATTGCCCTGACGAAGCTGGACGTTTTGGATGAATTTGCCGAGATTCAGGTGTGCACCGGCTACGAGTATCGAGGCTCAAAGCTCAGCGAATTCCCGGCAGAGATTAAGGTACTGGAACACGTAACGCCCGCCTACAAAGTGGTTTCCGGATGGCAAAGCAAAACGGCCGGCATTCGCGACTATGCCGACCTGCCCGGGCGTGCCCGAGACTATCTCCAACTGCTTTCCGACATCACCGAAACGGAGTTCTCTTTCATCTCCACCGGTCCCGACCGCGAAGATACCATCATCGTGCCCGACTCCTGGATCGCCAAAACGCTTTGGTAGGGTGCGCTGCTTTTCCAGAAGAATAATTTGATTCTCGTAGGGAACGGGCGCCGCCCGTTCCCAGTCGGGTGGCGAATCGATTGAAATCAGTGCTCGGTCCCCACAAGGAACGCCGCGGCGGGCGTTGCCTACAGCTTGTTTCACGGCTGCTAACCAGCCCAGGGGCTTCGCCCTTGATATCCGCATGGCAGTAACCTTGAAAGCCCGAAGCGCCAGCGAGGGTAATGTCGACTGGCCCTCGCTGGCGCTTCGGGCTTTCAGACCTCGCGGAAACGAGAACAAAATTCTCGTTGTAACGCACATAGCCGGATAAGAGGAGAGCTCACAGAGTGTCGCAGTGCTCCGAAACCAGGTAGACGTGTCAAGGCCCTGCGTGCGAATAAGCCCTCACTCGCCGCTTCAGGACTTCCACCAAAGATACG
>JAKEER010000376.1 GCA_022616615.1 Acidobacteriota bacterium | reverse complement strand
GAGCCCTTGCTGACGCGCGGGCTACTGACTGGCACCGGCGCTGTCAGTAGCCCGACCGTGAGGGAGGGCTGCAGAGCTTGCCCGCCACTTTTGATTGCACCTTCTGTCAGCAGCCTTCTTGACAATCCTCTGAAAAGGCAATACGGTTGCAACCCTCAATCCAGAGACGAACCTGAGTTCCACTCGTTTCCCCCGAAAGGCAAGCCTGTTAAGGATCTGCAGGGGCATGATTCAGGAGTGAACATGAAGATATTCGTCGCAGCTTTGGCGCTGGCCATTGGCATTCTGGCCGGCCCTTTGAGTCTGATCGCTCAAAACACTTCCGCTGTTTATCAAACGGCAAAGCGCCCGCGCGCCCTGGCTCTGATTGGCGACCGCTATCACAGTCCGGCTTACATTCGCGACGGGCTGGCGCCGGCTCTTCTTCGCGAGAATATCCCCGTCACCTTCATCGAAAACGTCGAAGCGTTAAATGCAGAGGTGCTCAAGGATTTCCAGTTGCTCGTCATCCTGCGCGACGGCATGAACTGGCCCAACGGCTACGACAAGGAACCGGTGAAGTGGATGACCGAAGCCCAACAGCAAGCCATCTGGGATTTTGTTCACAATGGCGGCGGCTTTCTTCCGCTGCATAACGCTCAAGGAATCTACCCGCCCGGCGGGCTCTACTACAAATTGTTTGGCGGCGATTACGGCGGTCACCCGAAGCCAGCCGTTTTCACGATTCGTGTGGAGGACAAGAATCATCCGGTTACGGCAGGCGTTGAAGACTATGAAATCTACGATGAGCAGCACATGGTGAAGTACTACCTGGATCGCGAGCATCAACTTCTGCGCAGCATTGCCCGCGACAATGAAGCGGCAGCGGCCGGCTGGTGGCGGGAAATGGGTAAAGGGCGCCTGGTCTACTTGTCGATGGGCCACACCCCGGAGGGTTTGGGGCATTCGATGACTCAGAGGCTGATCCGCAACGCCATGCGCTGGTGTCTGCGAGCGAACTGAGACTTTTCATCGATGATTGCAAAATAGAGCCGCCAGCGGTCCTGGAGATTGGACTTTTTGCTCCCCTTCTCGGCTGAGGAGGGGCGGGTGCTGACGCAGCCAGCGCCGGGGTGGTGCGACCGGACTTGCGGAAACCTCCAATCGAACGTTTCGTGACGCAAAGGTGCGTCCTCGACACGAAACGGTCGAATGATGATTTTTCGGGGCATCCATCAGACCACCCCCGTGCCGCTGCGCGACCGCTGTCGCTGCGCGACCGCTGTCGCTGCGCGGCACATCCCCTCTTCATCTGAACTCATCTGAGGAGGGGAAACTGAAAAACGTCCAATCAGCACAGCGGTAGCAGTAGCCCGACCCGTAAGGGAGGGCATCTCGCACGACGCTGCGTCCTCCTGACGGTCGGGCTACTGCTGGCTTTCGCGGCACCGACCTAAAATGTACAAACTCCAGACCCCTCTCCCCTTGGGACCCCGTGGGAGAGGGCAGAAACTCTAAGCTGCGTGTCACTTAATAATGTAACCCTCATTAAAAGGAGAATCAGCCTTGAAGAAAGAATTCAATCCTCAGAAGAATGAAATAAGGCGCCGATCGGTCCTCACAGGCGCTGCCGGGCTGTTGGGACTGGGCGCAGCTCGTTTGGCCGCTCCGAAGATGGCGGTGGGCGCCGTGTCTCCCCAAGCCGGAACCCCAGCCAAACGCCCTGCGGCCAAGGAGATTATCAAGATCACCAAGCTGGAAACCTTCCTGGTGAAGCCGCGGTGGCTGTTCTTGAAGGTCCACACCAGCGCAGGCATCATGGGCCTGGGCGAGCCCATTACAGAAGGCCGGGCCAAGACCTGTGCGGAAGCCGTGAAGGAGGTGGAGCCTTATCTCGTGGGGAAAGATCCGCGCGCTGTGGCGCATCATTGGCAGGCGATTTACCGCCATGCGTTCTATCGTGGCGGGCCGATTCTGACCAGCGCGCTCAGCGGCATCGATCAAGCCTTGTGGGACATCAAAGGCAAGGCCTTGGATGTGCCCGTCTATGAGTTGCTGGGAGGCCCGACGCGCCAGCGGATTCGCGTCTATTCGCACGCCAGGACGCCGGAAGGCATTAAGCAAGCGCGGGCCCAGGGGTTCACGGCTTTCAAGACGGGCCCCGCCAAATACAAGAACCGGTTTTCTCGGATTGTTGACAACAAGGCCTACATCGACAATGTAGCTGTGCAGTTTGCCGCCCTGCGTGAAGCCGCCGGGCCCGAGGGAGACATTGGGATTGATTTTCATGGCGCCGTTCCCCCGCAAACAGCCAAGCTGATGATCAAAGTGCTCGAACCGTATCAGCCGTTTTTCGTCGAAGAACCGGTGAATTGCCAGAACGTCGAGGCCATGGCGGACATTGCACGCGGTACGCACCTGCCGATCGCTACCGGAGAACGTATTTTCACCAAGTGGGGATTCCGTGAAATCCTGGAGAAGGGCGCAGCCACCATTCTGCAGCCGGACCTGTGCCATGCCGGCGGTATTACCGAGGTTCGCCTGATCGCTGGAATGGCTGAGGCGTACTATGCGGCGATGGCGCCGCACAATCCGCTGGGTCCCATTTCACTGGCTGCGGGACTGCAGATTGCGGCCTCCATTCCCAACTTCCTCTGCCAGGAGCAGGTAAGCATGGGCGACGGCTACATCAAGAATCCATTCAAAGTAAAGGATGGCTATGTCGATCTCCCCACCGGACCGGGGCTAGGGATTGAACTCGACGAAAACGCAATGGCGGACAAGATCGGACACGACTGGCGCAATCAGGAGTCTTATGATGCCGACGACGGCTCCGTCGTCGACTGGTAAGATTTCCAGAGTCTTCCGCGGTCGGCGGCCTGAAGTCGCCTGCGAGTTTCGCATGGTTTCGTGCGCCTCGTCCCAACGCGGGAGAGAAGAACTGTGAAAAAATCCCATTGGACATGAGGATCTGATCTGGTAGGGACGCGGTGCTCATTGATGTCAACTTAACGCGGTTTCGTCCACGATTGACGCAGAAAGCGCGTCAATCGTGGCTACCAAAACGACTGACTAGGGCATGGGTAGCCACGATTGGCGTGCTTTTCGCCAATCGTGGGCCCCATCCTGCCTTAAGTTGACATCAATGCGCGGTGCTCCGCGTCCGCCTTGGGTTTCCGGTGGCGGACGCGCGGCAGCGCGTCCCTACCTTTGAATTTTTTCACAGCTCCCCTCTCCCTCGCGGAGGCGACGGGAACAGAAATCATTTGATTTTTTCACAGATTCCCCGGGGGTGAAGGGCGCCGATTCCGCTCCCGCGCCCAGGCTTCAGCGGTTTCGCACAAGATCTCCGAGCTTGATACCGTTTCCGGAGATGATGGTGCCCGTCGAAGAGTCATTGTCAGCTTCGTCGATGCGAACCCGTCCCACTTCGGTAACCATCTCGCGCAACGGCTTTCCCGTGGCTGGGTCCTTTACAGTGCGGTTTACACGCAGCACGTTCAGGGTTGTGCCAGCCTCCAGACCGTGAGCACGGCCGATGTTCACGATCACGCTGTTGCCGCTCACGTCGGCCACCAGGCCTCGGATGTCTGAGGAACTGCTGGGGATCTTGTGGCCAAAAAGAGCGAGCTGCCTCGAGAGATCATTCACTGCGGCATAGGTGGCTTCGCCGAGGATGGTTTCTCGAAACTGGCTGCTGTTCATGTTAACGCTTCCGGCTCCAAAGCCTCCGCTGCCGATCACCAAACCCCCAAGCAGAAGCCCGCTTCGCGACGACTGCCCGCGACCGGTCGAGGAAGCCAGGACTTCGCCCGTGTTGATGTCAATCAGGCGCGCCGTGACGGCAACCGCGGCCTTGCCTTCGCGCGTGCCCACTCGCCCAGCGCCCAAACCACCCCTGCCGCCGCCAATGCCAGCCGCATTGAAGTCCTTTCTCTCGGTGCCAAATTGTGTGATGCTGCCCAGGATAATCGCATTGACGCCAAGCACTTTGCCGACGCGGGCAGCCGTAGAGCTATCGGCGCGCTCGCTATTGGAGAAGTTCTGTTCGGCGAGCACCATGTCCAACTTTCTGCGCTCGATGACACTAAAAGTGCCCTCGCTGATCAGCCGGTCAACCAGCAGATCCGAGATGCCTTTTCCAATGTCCCAGTTTCCGTCCCACCAGCGCTGGACCGTGCCGAACTCAAAGTCCATGACACTTACTCGTTTCTTCGCCGGAGCAGCCCAGCAAGTAAGATCCAAGAGCAGCACCATCAACCCAACAGCCAGACAGATTCCGTGAAAGCGGATTGTGTTCTTCGTCATCGGGTTTCTCCTTTCGCCCTAACCGGATGGCGGAGTTAAGACTTCATCGCAAGGCCTCGTAGGGGACGGGCGCTGTGACGTTCCCTGCTGAGGTTCAAGCCATTTCGAATGAGTGGCATCTCCACCACGCTAACGCCACGGCTGGCGTTCCCTACGGTTGTGGCGACTCTTTACAGCTCCCACTCGGGGCTCGCCGAGCCATGAGCCATAGCGGCAGCCGCCTTCTGTTCGTTTTACGGCGCCTCCGGTCGATCAAGTTTTTCAGTAACGTTATGAATTCAGCCAGACTAGGACTGAGATGATGGGTACGCGTACTCTGATTCCACAGATCGTTCTTTCGGTTGCTTGGGCTGGCAGGAGAAAATGGTCCGTTTGGATTATCCGCTGCCCACTGCACAAGGAGGGCCGGTTGGCCGAAGCGCTACCTTCTTCGAAAGATCGGCGCCGTGGAAAAGATAGACAACTGAAAGGTGTGGTTGTACTCGATCACCTGACCGTTGCGCTGCTGTAGGGTTTGGAGGAGATAACCTATTTCCAGTTTGGTGTTCTTGTTCAGGGAATATCCCAGGGCTGCATAGGCCCTGTTCTGGTCGAAGATGTTCGCCCCGACGTTGTTCCCGAAGTTGACCATGATCTCGTCATAAACTCCCAGGTAGAGCTTTTTCTCCTCTCCGAGAGGAATATTGACTCGCATCATGTAACGGAACCGGTTTTCGTAACGCCAGAAGTCGATACGGCTGTCGGAGGGCTGGATCTTCTGTCCCAGGTATCTCTGCTCCAGACGATACCGATGCTGCAGTCCCAGTTTCCCCAATTCATGCTTTAAAATGGCCTGCTCGAAAATACGATGTTCCGGGAAACGATGCGTGACAGGGAAGGCTCCGTAAGGGTACGTGTCGACAAAGGCATATCCGGCTGTGAACATCAAGTTCTTGCTCGGACTGAAATTGATAGCCGGCCGGAGCAAGAGTTGCTGCCATTTGGAGATGACGTCGTGGCGCCGCCATTGTCCTTCAAGATGGACTCCCCATCGCTCGCTTACCGGATGGTCTCCAAAATAGTTGTACCAGCCATTGGCGTTTACAGTCGATATACGCTGAGAGTTCTGCGAGAAGGCAGGATGGGTAACCAGGACAATGATGAACCCTATCCAGGGACACCGGATCTTTTCCAATAACGACCCTCCTTGCCGCGAAAGGGTATCGGCGTCCCTGCTTCACTGAACCGCCATTCTTTTCGATTGATCTCGCAACCTCCGCCTGCGATCTCCACGAGCTAACGAGATTTTGAGAAGGGGCGGAGTCACCAGCGTCGTCAGGATCACCATGATGACCACTGCAGAGTAAGTGGAACTGCTGATCACCGGACTTCCCTGCAGCATAAGGGAGGCGCCAATGCTGGCGAAAATCAGCCCGACTTCGCCTCGCGGGATCATTCCGATTCCAACGGAGAGCCGATCCAGACCTTTTTCAATAACGGCCAGGGCGCACGCCTGCTTTCCAAGAATGGCGACGACCGTCAGAATCAGAGCAAAGCCTAAAATGCTGGAATCGGCGAAGGTTCTCAAGTCTACCCGCACGCCCATGAGGACAAAAAAGACCGGGACGAGGAAGGATGAAATGGGGCGCAGCGAGTCTTCGACTGAGTGTTCGCCACGTTCGCGAAAATCTCTGTAGTGAACCGGATCCAGAATAAGGCCAGCCGCAAAAGCGCCAACAATAGGGGCCAGTTCGATCCGATTGGCAAGATAGGAAAGGAGGAAGCAAAAAGACAAGCTCGTTGCCAGCAGCATCCCGTGCACATTCAGTTTGGACGCCAGGGAGAACATTCTGGGAGAAAGCCGGGAGCCGATCCAGAGAGCGATAACCAGGAAAGCCACCGCTTTGAGAATGATGAAGCCAATACTCAGAACCGAGATGCCGGCTGCACCGCGGTCAGCCGCTTTGATGATCCCGGCGACGGCCGCCAGAATGACCAATCCCATCACATCGTCAATGACGGCGGCGCCAAGAATGATTCGGGACTCCTTGGCGCTTGTCTTCCCCAGATCCTTCAGCACGCGCGCCGTAATTCCAACGCTGGTCGCACAGAGCGTGGCCCCGATAAATACGTGCACCAGCGTGCCGGCTTGCGGTAGAAACCAGGCACCCACGCCCCAGCCGAACAGCATGGGCAGGATCACACCTACCAGAGCAACGAGGAATGAGGAGAGGCCTACTTCCAGCATTTCCTTGATATTCGACTCCAGCCCCACCTCAAAGAGTAAAAAGATGACTCCAATCTCGGCCAGAATCATGATGGCTTCATTCGATTTCAGGTAATCCAGTCCGTGAAACCCCAGCAGCGATAAGTTGCCCAGAATGACACCAAAGATTAACTCGCCCAACACGGCGGGTTGCCGAAATCGCTCCATCAAGGCGCCACCCAGCTTGGCCGAAAGGAGAATGACGACGAGCGAGACTAGAACCAGAGACACCGGACTTTCATGCCCTGGCCCGGGTTCTGAGGAAGAGCCTGCCGGCGGTTCGGCAGCAAAGAGGGAGGCGACGGCAAGGCCATCCCAAGTCAAGCCGGGACCGAAATGCAGCCCGCTGAAAACCACCAATCCAAGAACCAGCAGACTGCTTCGCAGCAAGAAGGGAAATCGCAGACTTGGAGTTTTCACGGAAGTAAGCAGAGTTTCGTCAGCTTGAGCGGAAGGACGCCGTTCATCTTCTGCACTAGATGAGTCACGCTGGCGTCCATTATTTCCATAAGGGGCCCTGGGTAGAGACCCACCCCAAAGATCAAGATGGCCAGTGGCGCGAGGGTTACCGTTTCTCGCAAGCTCAGATCCGGAAGCAGCGCAGCCGTCCGCGTTGCGGCCTGTCCTAAAGTCACTCGTTGCAGCATCCAGAGCATGTAAGCCGCAGCCAAAACAATGCCACCCATGGCAAGTAATACCATCACAAAGCTTCGGAACGATGTCCCTACCAATACTAAGAATTCACCAATGAAATTAGCCGCACCTGGCAGGCCGAAAGCGGCCACCGAGAAGAGACACAGGAAAGCGGCAAACCGAGGCATCGGTTTGTGGAGGCCGCCGTAATCGCCTATCAATCGACTGTGAGTACGGTCATACAGCTGGCCCACGGCAAGAAACAAGGCGCCGGTTGTGATTCCGTGATTGAACATCTGCAAAACCGCACCCTGAATCCCCTGCCTGTTGAAGGCAAAGATCCCGAGCGTAACAAATCCCATGTGGGAGATTGATGAATAGGCTACCAGCTTTTTGAGATCAGACTGCGCCAGGGCGAGATACCCGCCGTATAAAATGGCTACTACCGACAGCCATAAGATAAAGGGGGCAAATGTTGCTGAGGCTTCTGGAAGTATTGGGAGACAAAACCGCAAAAACCCATACCCTCCCATCTTCAACAACACCCCTGCGAGGATGACGCTTCCGGCTGTGGGAGCCTCCGAATGGGCATCCGGCAGCCACGAGTGAAAAGGGACCATCGGCAACTTGATGGCAAAGGCCAAAAGGAAGGCTAAAAAGATCCAAAACTGCACATTTGATGGATACGTCTGTTCCGTCAACGTGAGAATGTCGAAGGTGTGTCCCCCTTCCAGGTACAGTCCCAGAATCCCCACCAGCAGAAGAAGGCTTCCCGTCAAGCTGTATAGAACGAACTTGATTCCTGCCGCGATGCGGCCCGGACCACCCCAGAGAAGAATCAGGAAATACATGGGAATCATCGTGACTTCCCACGACATGAAGAAAAGAAACAGATTCAAAGCCGTGAAGACCACAATCATAGCGCCTTCGACCAAGAGGATTAGGCTCATGAAAGCTCTCACCCTGGTGTCAATGGCGCTCCAAGAGCAGAGAACACATAGGGGAGAGAGAAGAGTTGTAAGCAGGACAAGGAGGATGCTAATGCCATCTACACCCACTGCGTACTGAATGTTGAAAGTGGGCATCCATTCGGCTCGCTCCACGAACTGCATACCCTGCTTGGTCAAATCGAAACGTGACCAGAGAACAAAGGAGAGTCCCAAATTCAGCAACGTGTTGACAAGTGCGATTCGCCGAATCCACTCCGAGTCCCGAACGAATGCCAGGACCGCAATTCCAAGGAAGGGAACGGCGATCATGCAACTAAGAATGTGTTCGGCAAAGATAGAACTCATGCGGACCCATCCCAACGCGTTCTCATAACACGAGCCAATACAACAGACCAATCGCCAGCCCTAACCCACAGACCACGATCCCTAGGTGGTGCTGAAGCGTGCGTGGTTCGATCTCTTCCAACACGTGACCGGCGCCATCGGCCAGGCTCCCCAAGCGTTCGACCGTTTCCTGAGTCCCACGAACATCGATCACGCGCCACAGCCACTGCGCGAGCCGAACCGAGAACGTCGCACTACCATCAACCGTCCGCTCAATCCCACGAACGTCGATCACCCGCCACAGCCACTGCGCGAACCGAATCGAGGACGAGGCACTTCCATCGACCGTCTGGCCAATCACTCGAACGTCGATCACTCGCCACAGCCACTGCGCGAACCGAACCGAAGATGTCGCGCTCCCATCTACTACCCAGCCAATCACGCGGAGATCGAAGACCCGCCACAGCCACTGCGCGAAATGCACCGATACAGTCGCGATGCCGACCACCGCGCGGTCAACCGTCAGCACATCGACCCGCTGCCACAGCCAGCGAGCGAACCGAAGCGTGGGCTGCACGACGCACCCATCGTAGATTTCGTCAAAGTATAACTTGTTGAGAAGAAACACATACATGCGCTTCGCAAGCACCGACTGGCCCAGGGCAGATACCCCGGACCGCGTGTGAAGCATCAGGGCAAAGCCCCATCCGGCAACCGCTGCGAAGAGCGGCACCACAAGCCAAACGGAAAACCAGGCAGGTTGCCCCACCGTCGGAAGTGTCGCGGCCGGCCGGCCCACAGCAGGCGCCAGGAAGCCAACGAACCCGGACCAAAGCGCGACGAGCAGGGCGACCGAGACCCCTGCCCCCACCGCCACGGCCAGCACGTGTGACGAAGAGAACAACTGGGGTTGAATGAACGAGCGGGCTGCTCGCGATTCCCAAACGGGAGGCCCTGGTTGAAAGAGCGAGTTGATTCCACGAAAAAGGTACATCGCAGTGAAAAAGATCGTGATCAGAGCAATTGTCCAGAAGGTGTACCGGGCGGCGGGAAACTCAGATACTGTCCAAACCCTCTCATAAGGACTCGCGAAAAGAATGAACGGTGGGATGCACGCGAAAATCAGTGCCCCGACTGTTGCCGACCAATTTCGAAGCGGTGGCGAACCATGATCCGCACCGGCCTCGTGACTTCCATGAGCGCTGGTGGACCGAAGAGCATTGCCCGTCGACAGGAACAGGAAGCCTTTCAAAAAACCATGTGCCAGCAGGTGGAAGACGGCCGCCACAAAAGCGCCTACGCCGCATGTCATGATCATGAAACCGATCTGGCTGATTGTCGAGTAAGCAAGAAGCTTTTTGATATCGGTTTGGGTGAGTGAAACCAGGGCCGCAAACAGCGCGGTCGTTGCGCCGATGACGGCGATGACCGTCATGGCGACCGGTGAGAGCACTAGCAGAGGGCTAAACCGAACCAGCAGAAATGGGCCGGCATTCACCATTGTAGCGGCATGAATCAGCGCCGAAACTGGGGTCGGAGCTTCCATGGCGAAAGGAAGCCAGACATGGAGCGGAACCTGGGCCGACTTGCCCAGCGCGCCGGTAAACAAGAGGAGAACGATCAGCGTACTGGTCTGAACCGGCAAGCCCAGCCCAGCCCAGCTCAGCAGATTGACCGTCTGGCCACTGATGTCCCCTGAACGCGCCAGAATCTGCTGAATGTCGAGTGTTCCAAAAGTGAAAAAGGTCAAGTACATGCCCAACGCCAGGCCGACGTCTGCCACGGCATTCACCAGGAAAGCTTTCGTGGCCGCTAGACATGCGGCCTTTCGCTCGGCCCAGTGGGAAATCAACAGATAAGAACAAATCCCCATGACCTCCCAGCACATGTACGTCATCAGCAGGTTGTTGCTCATGACGAGCGTCACCATGGCGAAGGTGAAGAGCGCAATGACGGCGAAGAAGCGGCTGTAGCGGGGATCGCCGATCATGTACCGCGACGAGTAAACGTGCACGACCGCGCTGACTCCGGTGACCAGCACCAGCAACAACACAGTGAGTTGGTCGATGAACAGGCTCAAGTCCACGACGAGGCTGCCGGATTCCAGCAATCGATAAAGGGGGATGGTTCGAGGACCGTTTCTCAAAACCCCGATGAACGCCGCGACCGACAGTCCGAATGACAGAACAACGCCAGGGATTGCCACGCGGTGGCTTGCTTCGCCCAGGCGCCGACCGCAGAGCGCGATGGTGACAGCTGCCAACAACGGCAGAAGGGGGATGAGGATGAAAACCGACATACCTATTCCTTACTCTGGTGAACTATTGATTTTTGCAAATTATAGTGACACTTCCCCTACTCGCTTCGATTCAACGTTCCCCTCTCCCCGCCGCCGCGACCGCTGTCGCTTCGGCACCCCTCTCCCCACAAACGGGAGAGGGCCAAGCGTCAGGGGTTGTGTCACTATATTCTCCAATCCTTAGTAGTCACTACAATCCAAGCCCGGTTGTCGCCTGCAACAAGACTCTGACGATGCGATCGCTAGCCAATCCAAGAGCGATGATGCTGACGGACAGCGTGCCCACACAGACGCGCAGCGCGAACGGCATTTCCACTCGTTCAGCGTTCGCCGACACGTGATCGCCGGCAAAGATCCGCACCCACAGTCTGATGAGATAGGCCAGCGTCAGGAGTGTGGAAATCATCACGGCCGCAACGGCAAGGTAATTGCCGGCCCTCAGGCTGGCCAAAATGATGTACCACTTCCCAAAAAAGCCACCCGTGGGCGGTATGCCGATCATCGACATGGCCACGATAATGAGCGCTCCGATCATCCACGGCGCGCGCCCGCGCAGACGGCCGAGTTCATCGAAGGTCTGTATGCCGTACTGGTGAATCGCAGCGCCGGCCACAACGAACAGCGTGGCTTGCATGACGGCATCGTTGATCAGGTAAAACATGGCTGCGGCCAATCCAGTTTGGTTTCCTTGCCCCACACCGATCAGAATGAGCCCAATGTGCGATATCCCACCGTAGGCGAACATCCGTTTCACGTCCCGTTGCGTCAGCGCCAGAAACGCTCCGACTACAGCCGCCACGGCGCCCATCACCCATACCAACTGGAGAATCTGGGTGATTTCGAGTTCGGCGCCCACACCGACCGCCCAATACAGGATTCGGGCCCAGGCCAAGAGTGACACTTTGGTCACCAGGGCCGACAGCAGCGGTGAAACCGAGTCAGGCGCTGAGCTATAGGCATCCGG
>JAKEER010000375.1 GCA_022616615.1 Acidobacteriota bacterium | reverse complement strand
GCAGCCCGCAGCGGGCCGGAGCCCTTGCTGACGCGCGGGCTACTGACTGGCGCCGGCCCTGTCAGTAGCCCGACCGTGAGGGAGGGCTGCAGAGCTTGCCCTTCACTTTTAATTGCACCCTCCCGGAGGGGTCGGACGGGTTCGAATGACGGATTAGTATTACTCTGTTAAGTTTGGTACAAGAACCCAGGGGTGGCGCACACATGGCGCGGTTTGCCATGTGTGCGGAAGGATTCGCATACATCGCCAAAAGCGCGATGTATGCGCCACCCAAGAGTGACTTAACAAAGCAGTGTTAGTCCTGGGGTCTCCGAGGCGGAAAGACAAAATGCAGAATCTCACTACCAAAAACGCAAGACAACTCGTTCGCATCGCCAGCTGGGTGCTGTGCTTTGGTGCGTTCGCGCATCCGCTGAGAGGGTTTGGGCAGAACACGGCGGCACCCGTTTCTGCACCTTCCCGCCGCGTTGATTTCGGTCGCGACATCCGTCCGATTCTTTCGGACAAATGTTTTGCCTGCCACGGCCCGGATGCGCCGAACAACAAAAGCCCGCTGCGGTTCGATACCGAAGCCCATGCCTTGGCCGATTTGGGCGAAGGCCGGCGCGCCATCGTCCGCGGCCAGCCAAAGCAGAGCGAGCTGGTGCGCCGCATCACTGCCGAAGATGAATCGATGCGTATGCCGCCGGTTTATGCCGCACACAAACTGACGAAACAGGAAATCGAACGGCTGATCGAGTGGATCGCGCAGGGAGCACAGTGGCAGCAGCATTGGGCATTCACGGTCCCAGTCCGGCCGCCCTTGCCGGCAGTGAAGAACAAAACCTGGCTTGGAAACGGCATTGATTCGTTTGTGCTGGCCAGGCTGGAGCGCGAGGGCTTAAAGCCGGCGGCAGAAGCCGATCGCGCCACCTTGATCCGCCGCGTTTCGTTCGATCTTACGGGTTTGCCACCCACGCCGCGAGAGATTGAGGACTTTCTCAGCGACCCAGCGCCGAAAGCTTACGAAAAGGTGGTGGATCGCCTGCTCGCTTCCCCACGCTATGGGGAGCGGATGGCATTTCGCTGGCTGGATGCGGCCCGTTACGCCGACACGAACGGCTATCAGCTCGATGGCGAGCGGGAAATGTGGCGCTGGCGCGACTGGGTGATTGAGGCTTTCAATCGCAATCTGCCCTTCGATCAATTCGTGGTCGAGCAGCTCGCCGGGGATCTGCTGCCCAACCCAACATTTGAGCAGCGCATCGCCACCGCCTTCAATCGCAACCATCGCGGCAACTCGGAAGACGGCCTGGTGCCCGAAGAGTATGCAGTCGAATATGTGGTAGACCGCGTCGACACGGTTTCCACGGTGTTTCTGGGGCTGACGATGGGCTGCGCGCGCTGCCACAATCACAAATACGATCCGTTCACGCACAAGGAGTATTACCAGCTCTATGCCTACTTCAACAGCATTCCCGAAGACGGGCGGTTCAGCAACTTCGGCAACTCGCGTCCCTGGATGACTGCACCCACACGAGAGCAACAGCAACAGCTCCATTCGCTGGAAGCGAAAATCGCTCTGGCGGAAAGACGGCTCGCGGCATCACTGAAGCAGGCGGCGCCGGCTCAGCGGCGGTGGGAAAAGTCGGTGGCGGTTGCGCAGAGCCGGCAGTGGTTTCCGTCGGACGACTTGGTCCTGCAGCACGCGCTCGACGAAAACGCCACACTCTTGGTTAACGAAACCAGCAGGACGCCCCCGCTGGACGAGCAGTCTGAAGAGGATGCCAGTCCTAAAGAGGACCAGAAGGTGGAGATTGGCTTTAAGGACGGATTGCCGCAATACGCCGCGTCACCGCTGGGCCAGGGCGTGTCATTCGACGGCAAGCTCTGGTTCGACGCGGGCAAAGCGGCCAGCTTCGATTACCGCGACCGGGTGCACGACTTCAAAGACCGGTTTGCGATTTCAGCCTGGTTCTATCCTGAGTCGGAAAACAGCGGCGCCCTAGTCACGCGCATGAGCAACGACGTAACCGAGCAAGAGAACAACCTGCCCAAAGGGCGCGGCTACGGAGTGTTTTTCGTCAATGGCAAGGTCCACTTCAATCTGGTGGGCGTGTGGGCGGATGATTCGTTTCGCGTTGAGACCGAGAACCCACTGCCGATCAAGCGCTGGCATCACGTGGTGGCGGTGTTTGACAGTCTGCAACCTTTTGACAAGGTCCAGATCTACCTCAACGGAGAGAAGCAAACGCTGAAGGTAAACAACAGTCGTTTGTTCCGGCAGTTCGCCAACCACGCCGCACATCTACGCATTGGAGGCGGCGCCGGACCGCAATGGCTGTTCCAAGGGCTGATCGACGAAGTGCGGATTTACAAGACGTTACCCAGCCCTGCACAGATTGCGATTCTCTCCTGTCCTGATTCGCTTTCCCAGATCGCCGCGATCCCGCCGCAAAGGCGAAGCGAAGGGCAGCGGCTGAAGATACGCCAGGCGTTTCTCGACGAAGCGGCAACCGCCACGGTGCAGCGGGAGTGGAAGAGGCTGCGCGAGCTCCAACAGCAGAAGGCCGCTCTGGAAGCCTCTTTTGTCACTCTGATGGTGATGCAGGAACTGCCCCAGCCGCGGCCGGCCTACGTGCTCCAGCGCGGCGCCTATGACGCCCCGGGGGAAAGGGTCGAGCGCGGCGTTCCGGCGGTGTTGCCGGCCATGCCGAAAGCTGGGCCGAACAACCGGCTGGGATTGGCGCGCTGGCTCGTCAGCGCAGAGAACCCGCTGACGGCGCGGGTGACGGTCAATCGTTTCTGGCAGATGTTCTTCAGTAGTGGTTTGGTGAAGACCGCGGAGGATTTCGGCGCGCAGGGCGAAGCGCCTTCGCACCCGGAGTTGCTCGACTGGCTGGCGGTGGAGCTCCAGCAAAACGGCTGGAACGTCAAAGCCTTGCTCAAGACCATGGTGATGAGCTCGACCTATCGTCAAAGCTCAAGACTCACTGCCGAAAAGCTGCACCACGATCCGGAGAACCGGTTGCTGGCGCGCGGCCCACGGGTGCGATTGCCGGCCGAGATGATTCGCGACCAGGCGTTGTTGGTTTCTGGCCTCTTGGTCGAGGAGCTGGGCGGCCCCTCGGTGAGGCCTTATCAGCCGGAAGGTTTGTACAAAGATCTGCTGTTCTCGAACATGACCAAGTACGCTCAGGACACCAGCCAAGGTTTGTGGCGGCGCAGCCTCTACACCTTCTGGAAGCGCACGGTCAATCCACCGGCCATGAACATCTTTGATGCTTCGTCGCGCGAGTACTGCATGGTGCGCGAGACGCGCACCAACACACCGTTGCAAGCCCTGAATCTGATGAACGATACGACCTACGTGGAAGCCGCCCGAATGATGGCCCAGCGCATGTTGAGCGAAGGCGGCCCAAAACCTGAAGACCGCATCGCGCTGGGGCTACGATTGGCGGCCGGGAGGCAGCCGGATGAAAATGAGACGCAAGTACTGCTGGGCAATCTGCAATCACAGCTGGAGTATTTCCGAGGCCGTCCCCAAGAGGCGGCGCGGCTGCTGGCCGTCGGCGCAAAGCCGAGTGACACGAAACTGAAGGCTGAAGAACTGGCAGCTTATGCGGTCATAGCCAGCTTAATTCTTAATCTCGATGAGGTCATCACGAAGCAATGAACACCGAAATGATCAACCCGCTCGATGAGTATCGCCTGCGGATGACGCGCAGGCATTTCTTCAGCCGCTGCGGCTTAGGGATTGGCACGGCTGCGCTGGCTGCCCTGTTGAAGGAAGACGGCTGGGCCGCAGCGCCGCCCGCTGGCGAGAGCCCAACGGCCGGCGGCCTGCCCGACCTGCCGCATTTCGCGCCGAAAGCCAGGCGGGTGATCTATCTGTTCCAATCGGGCGGCCCGTCGCAGTTGGAACTTTTCGATCACAAACCGCAGTTGGAGAAGTTTCGCGGCCAGGACCTGCCAGATTCCGTGCGCCGCGGACAGCGGCTGACAGGGATGACAGCTTTCCAATCAAGTTTTCCCACGGCGCCTTCGATCTACAAGTTTGCTCAGCATGGGACATCGGGCGCAACCTTAAGCGAGTTGTTGCCGCACACGGCGAAGATTGCGGACGAGCTCTGTTTCATCAAATCCATGCACACGGAGCAGATCAACCACGACCCCGCAATCACCTTTTCGCTCACCGGATTTCAGCTGGCTGGGCGCCCGAGTCTGGGTGCGTGGATAGCTTACGGTCTGGGCAGTGAGAACAGGGACCTGCCTGCTTTTGTCGTCATGGTTTCGGTTGGCGCCTCGAGCGACCAACCGTTGTACGACCGCTTGTGGGGCAGCGGCTTTCTTTCTTCGCGCTATCAGGGCGTGAAGTTTCACAGCGGCCAGGACCCAGTGCTCTATCTATCGAACCCGCCGGGGATCAATGCCGAAGTGCGACGCCGCTTTCTCGACGATCTGGCAAAGCTGAATCAAAAGAATGCCGAGACTTTTGGCGATCCGGAAATTCTGTCGCGTGTGTCGCAGTACGAGCTGGCTTATCGGATGCAGTCGTCGGTGCCCGAGCTGACGGACCTGTCGCAAGAGCCGGAAAAGATTTTGGACCGCTACGGCCCCGACGCGCGCAAGCCGGGCACGTTTGCCGCAAACTGCATTCTGGCGCGGCGCTTGGCCGAACGCGGCGTGCGTTTCATTCAACTGTTCCATCGCGGCTGGGATCAGCATAACAACTGTCCCAAGCAGATCGCTGGTCAATGCCGCAACACCGACCAGCCGACCGCTGCGCTGATTCTGGATCTAAAGGAGCGCGGCTTGCTGGAAGATACTCTGGTTATTTGGGGCGGTGAATTCGGGCGCACCGTCTATTCGCAGGGAAAGCTGACCGCCGACAACTATGGCCGCGATCATCATCCGCGCTGCTTCACGCTTTGGTTGGCTGGCGGCGGCATCCAAGGCGGCGTGACCATCGGCGAGACCGACGATTTCAGCTACAACATTGCGCGCGATCCAGTCTCGGTCTTCGACCTCAACGCCACGATTCTGCACTGCCTCGGCCTTGATCACACGCGGCTGACTTACAAGTTTCAAGGGCGTTACTTCCGGTTAACCGATGTGCATGGAGATCTAGTGAAACGGGCTTTGGCTTGAATCAACGATGATCCTAAAAACAGCAGCAAAAGTCACCGCGGAGGCGCTGAGACGCGGAGAGCCTTCTTGTGAGAACAGCCAGCAGTTAGGATTTCAGGACGGTTGTTTGCGGTGTTTGAACATGGTGTGGCCACATTTTGGTTCGCCCTTTTGGTGAGAGCGAAAATGGGAGGACATCACGTCTTCTCCGTGCTTCTCTCTGCGTCTCCGCGGTTGTTCGAACTACCGATTCTGGGATGATAGCAGCGTGATCACAAGTCCAACTACCGATGGTTATGGCAGAGGTCGCAGTCGTTCGGGGCCTTGTGCCGGGTGTGGCATTCCATGCAGGTGCGCATGAAGGCAGGTTTTTCCTTGACGATGACATCTCGCTCGGCCACTGATAGCAATTTGGTGCGACCGGCTTGGGGAGTTCATCCGTCCAGCTAAAGGGCTCTCAGCGGATTCTGTTGCTCTCGACAGGCAGCTCGCGGCGGGCCCTCTCCCGGCGACGGGATTGAACTCTCCCCTATGACTGTCGTTCCAGAACATGATCGGCGAGCTCGGTGAGGAACCAGGCAGGGGCGCCCAGGGGCGAGAGAGCGTGCTTGGCCTCTTCTACTTGCAGGCGGGCATGGCTTCGGGCTTGATCGAGGCCCAGAAGTTCTGGGAAGGTAATCTTATGGTGCGACGCATCGGAATTGACGGCCTTGCCCAGAGTCTTGGTATCCCCGATCACATTCAAAATGTCGTCGGTGATTTGAAAGGCCAAGCCCAGGGCGCGCCCGTAGCGGGAGAGAATGTCGACCAGGGAGTCTTCGGCCCCGGCCAGAATCGCTCCGCTTTCCAGGGAGACTTCGATCAGGCGCCCGGTTTTGAGACGGCAGATGGATTCCAGCGTTTCCAGCCGGCGGTCCTGAGAAAACCCGGCGACATCCATGACCTGTCCTCCCACCAACCCTAGCGATCCGACCGCAGCGGCGATGCGGCCGGCCAGGCGCCCCAGGGCCTCGTGAGAAACGCGCCCGTTGATTCCACGCCCTAGCAAACATTCGAACGCCAGCGTCAGCAGCCCGTCTCCTGCGAGCACGGCCATACCCTCTCCGTAAACCTTGTGGTTGGTAGGCTGGCCTCGGCGCAGGTCGTCGTCGTCCATGCAGGGCAGATCGTCGTGAATGAGGGAGTACGTGTGGATTAGCTCGAGACCGCAGGCCACTGGCAGAATCACCTCATCGCGTCCGCCAGCAATCTCATAGGCAGCCATCGCCAATATGGGCCGCAAACGTTTGCCGCCAGCGAAAACACTGTAGCGCATGGACTCGTGAAGGATGCCCGGCGCCTCATCGGGCTGCGGCAGCAGGCGATCGAGCGACTCGTCGATGCGTTTCTTTTGGTCCTGCAGGCAGGCTTCAAAACGTGAAGAGGACATGATGCGCGCTGTGCTGGAGGATGTAGAATGCAGCAAACCGCGCCAGCACGCGGCTTAACTCAGCGCGCAAAAGTATACTTGAAGCAAGAAGCAAACTAAGGAGGAAAATCGTGAATCCTGCTGCGATTCATATTCGTCCCGCGACTGTCTCCGATGGAGAAGCATGGTTGTCTCTCATCGACGCCCTGGCTGACTATGAGAAGCTGCCTCGCCCCGACGCGGCCGCACGCCAGCGGTTGTTGGTCGACGCCTTTGGTGAACGACCTCGTACCGAGGTGACTCTGGCTGAATTCGAGGGCCGTGTTGTCGGCTATGCCATTACGTTTTGCACCTACTCATCGTTTTTGGCTTTACCCACGCTGTATTTGGAAGACTTGTTTGTCTTGGAAAGCCATCGGGGCCAGGGCGCCGGCTACCGGCTTTTCACTCACTGCGTAGAAGAAGCGCATCGCCGAGGCTGCGGACGCATGGAATGGCAGGTCTTGGATTGGAACCGTCCAGCCATCGAGTTCTACGAGAAGCTCGGCGCGAAGCAGTTGAAAGAATGGCTATCCTACCGGTTGGTGAGAGAGGATTTGGAAGCGCTGCTGATGGGGAAGGCGGCTGGGCAGGCTTCAGCCTAGGGAGGGCAAGGCTCGCTGAAGTTCAGACTCAGGTGCGGCATCCTGGCCGAAGGCGCCCCTTAAGAAGCTGCGCGCCACGCCGTCTCAACTGGATTTGTGGAAGCTTAACTGCTCCTTCGATCCACGCGGCAGAGCCGGCGGAAGACCGCATTCATCTGATTACGGTTTTCGCCCGCCAGTTGCAATCGTGCTTTGTCGAGATCAGGGTTGGCAGTTTTGCCCGATGGCTCGCTTACGATTCTCTGAGGTTTGCTCCGGCGCTGAACTCAGAATCGAGCGGCTAGAGACATTCTTGTGAGAAAAGGAACGGCCCCATGGTGGTGAAGCTTTTGACTGATTCATTCAAAAAAGACAGCCTCAACAGCTCAAAACCATCAAAACGCATTCCCTTGCAGATTCGCTTCAAGGTTGCCGGAAAGGATGAAAACGGCTTTGCCTTCGAAGAGTACGCCGACAGTGTTGACCTCAGCGTTGGCGGGGGTTGCCTCCTCTTTAGGAGAGATATCAAGAAGGGCGAGAACCTCAGCCTTTACAGTCCCAAAGGAAGCCTCTTTGTTGTCAGTGTCCGCTGGTTTCGATACGATGTGCGGAAGAACCTCCGCTACTTCGGCTTCCAGGTTGTGAAGTCTGGCAGCTTGTGGGTTTTGACAAACGGAGAGAGCATCACCCACCGGGTTTGAAGACTCTACCTACTATCCTCAGCGCTCCCGCTCGCCATCGCGACTGATAGCTTAAAGTCCAAGCGAGAAGAATGGCAGTGATCGTCTCTTGATCAACTGCCACGATTTTTCCCGCCTCGAATCAATCTAACCAGCGCACAAGATCGGGAAGCCTTATTGAATCGCACTTCTCAGACCTCCGCTGATTTCGTGGTCCAAACTGTGCTGATTCTGCTATACTCAAAACCTATTTCAATGGTTGGAGCTACTTAATGGAAGATAAAGATCGTTTGAACCAAGGGAGTGATGTGAACTCAGAGGAGGACTTCGCCAGTTTGCTTGCCCAGTATGAAGGGGCCAGCCAGCGATTGCGGCCCGGCAAGGTTGTTCAGGGGAAAATTGTCAGCATTTTTGACACAGAGGTTCTGGTGGATGCAGGAGGACGGGCGGAGGGAATTCTGAAGAAGGAAGAGATTACAGCACCGGATGGAAGTTTGCTCTACAACGTGGGCGATGCCATCACCGTGTTGCTGGAGAGCGGCACGGGTTCTGATCAGCAATTAAGGGTCTCCTACAGGAAGGCCAATCGTGCGCGGCAACAGGCGGCTCTTGAGGAGTCCATCAAGTCGGGGCGACCCGTGGAAGGAAGAATTACCGAGGTAGTCAAGGGCGGATTGTTAGCAGACGTCGGCATGCGGGGCTTTATTCCAGCTTCCCAAATTGATGAGCAATATGTTGAAGACTTGCGACCTTATATCGGACAGACGCATACCTTCAAAGTGATTCAGCACGACCTGCCGAATGGCAAACTGATTCTCTCGCGCAAAGCCATCCTGAACGATGCGAAGGCAGACCGGCGGCGCGAAACTCTGGCGACGTTGGCGGAAGGACAGCGCATCATCGGGGTCGTCAAACGCATCATGGAGTACGGTGTGTTTGTCGATATCGGAGGCCTTGAGGGGTTGCTGCACATTTCGGAGATGTCCTGGAAGCGGATTAAGCATCCAGCAGAGATCTTCAAGCTCGGCGATCAGATTGAGGTCGATGTGCTGAAATTCGATCGCGAAAAGAACCGGATTTCCCTTGGGTTCCGTCGTGCGGAAGAGGACCCGTGGCTCACGGCCGGTGAAACCTATCCTGAAGGCTACATCGTGCGCGGCGTGGTCAAGAAAGTCGAAAACTTCGGCGCTTTTATCGAATTGGAAACGGGCATTCATGGGTTAATCCCCGTGTCGGAAATGTCCTGGACCCGCCGCATCAGCCATCCTGACCAGCTTGTGAAGATCGGCGACGTCGTGGAGGCGGTTGTGACCCGGATGGACCCGCCAAATCGCAAAATGTCACTGAGTCTGAGACAGGTAACGGAAAATCCTTGGGATGTGTTTGGCCGGGATCACCAGCCTGGGGAGGTCATCCGGGGCAAAGTCACGCGGGCTGCGGAATTCGGCTTGTTTGTCGAACTCGCCGAAGGGATTGAAGGATTGATGCACGTGTCTGAGTTGCCAGAAACGTCCGGAAAGAATGCCTTGGCCAGTTTTCAGCCCGGGCAGGAGGTCTCAGCCAAGATCTTGGCCATTGACCTTCAAAACAAGAAAGTGTCGTTAAGCGGCCGGGCGATCGCTGACGACGAAGCGCAGGGCCACGTCAGAGAATATATGGAGGCTGCTGTCAACAGTGGCAGCCACAGCCTCGGCGAAAGCTTCCCACAGGAGCTTCGGCAGAAATCCCACAAAGCAGAGTGATCCACGTCTTAAAGCTTCGGGCGCCGGATGCGTCGTCCTGATACATCCGGCACAGCCTGGAGTTCCCTTCTACAAGTCAGCATTCCAATCCTTTAGAAAGAATTTTCTTGCCGCCCGCCTGCTTCTGTGCAGATCGGTGCAATTAAAAGTGGCGGGCAAGCTCTGCAGCCCTCCCTCACGGTCGGGCTACTGACAGGGCCGGCGCCAGTCAGTAGCCCGCGCGTCAGCAAGGGCTC
>JAKEER010000374.1 GCA_022616615.1 Acidobacteriota bacterium | reverse complement strand
CATCGCAAACTTGGACAGTTCTGCTGTTTCTCAGCCTAGCGACCTTCGGCCTCGGCCTGTATGGGGGCAATCTCCATGCGTTACCTGCGGACGCATTTCCGAATAAATCGGTTGCTACCATTTATGGCCTCGCTGCTTCCGCAGGAGCGATAGGCGGCATTCTCTTCAACAGTCTCGTTGGGTACTTCAGCACCCGGGGAGATTACTTCATCGTCTTTGCCGTCTTAGCGCTCCTGGAGCCCCTTGCCGTTGCGGCGCTTTGGATCTGGCTGCGCGACCCCCCGTCAGCTATCAGCGGTCAGTGAATTTGAAGGAGGTCGTTCTGATGAGCTAAACGTGGTCGATATTACAGCGGATTTCAATTGGGTTTTGCCAATGGCTTGTCTCCAAGTCATAAGTAGCCCCTGGTAAACCTTTGCAAGCATGAAATGGGCGCGGCTTGAGCACGATCAAGCGCCCGGGTTTGCACCAGTAGTTTGATCAAATGATCAAACAGAGTTACTGCCTCCGAGCGCCGATCTGACAAAATATAGGCAACCGCGACGGATTCGGACCGGCGTCGGTGGAGGAACGCGCTGCGCATTGATGTCAACTTAAGGCGGTTGGGGATGAAGTGTTCGGCGCATAGCATCTTGTGATGAAGGTCAGGGGCAAAGTTGATGGAACGTGAGGTTGTAGGGGTTGTCAGGGTGGCATCCAGATGACCTCGAGTTGTTGCTGAATCAGACGCTGACGTTTGGTGATGGCTTTGACGAGGCTAAAGGGCTTCGCATGTGCCGTTAAGAAGGGGATCAACCGGGTCGATGGATCTTTCTCACTGGCGCGACTGAAATGATAAAAGCTGCGATAGACCATTTCGACCGAGATCCGGTCCTGGGGCTGGCCGAGTGCCACGGCCACTTGGCGGCAGACGTCGATCAAGACCGCATAGAAGATCCAGGTGGCGTAAATCTGAATCTGGACGCCGTTGCCACCGCCGACCCACAGATACGACAAGCCCAGCAACCGTTTGGTCAGCAGGAAGGCTTCTTCAATCCGCCAGCGGCGGCGATAAAGCTCGCCCACTTGCCGAGCCGAAAGGGTTTCCGGGTCCAACACGTTGGTCAAGTACTGGTACCAAGTTTGATTCCACAAGATCGAAACCAGGCGGAGCGGATGGGTGCAGACATGCCCCCAACCCGCTCCCACACGGATGAGTTGATCCCGGTAGCGAGGGCCGTCACTGAGCCGCGCCACCACTTGGTAGCTGGTTTTTTCCCGCAGCCGGGTCAGAAAGAATTTTCCTCCCGCGGTGAAGGCGTCCAAGAAGGGGAAGCTGAAAAAGCCCAGATCGACGATCAGCAGCCCTCGGGCGGGAAGCAACTGGAGCAGGGAATCGCCAAAGGTTTTGTCATTGGCCTGGGATTGGGCCGTATAGAAGGTCTTGATGGGCTGATGCGTCCAGGCGTCGACGACCATCATGATCTTCCCTCCCAAGACCACCTTCTGCTGTTTCAACTCACCGAGTTTCTTCTTCAACGCCTCCAGCGTCGAGCCATCCGCAATCCAGAGGGCACTAAAGCGTTCGCGCACCGAAGCCAAGACGGGCGACGGAGCCGGAGGGGCCGGCTGGCCGCTGGAGCTGTTTTGGATCGCCGCCACGACTTGGTCAAACAGGCTCGCAAACAGCGCGACCGGCAATCGGGCCAAGCGCTTCGACAAGGCTTGGCAGCTGACCGTCAACACCGGCTGCCACAGCAACCCCTCGGCGGCCAGCACGCGCAAGACTTCCCTCAGGGAGGGGATTTGGCGCCAAACCAAGCTCACCACAATGGCCGTCATGGCCGGCAGCGTCAAAAGACGGTTGCGCAGCTTCCAATGACCCGGCATTCGGCCCGGGGCGAACAAAGCGGGCGTCAGCACCGAACGCAGCTTCTTTTCGATCTCGGCCACGGGGGGTGCCGGCAGGTTCGCACGGTGGCGGAAATCCGGATTGCTGGAGCGCCAGCGGCTCGGTTTCTGGCGCTTGGCCTTCCCCGGTTTTGCGTTCGGGCTGGACAGAAGAGGGCTCCCGATCGGTTTGGTTCCCAGCCAGCCGACGGCTTGGGACCGAATCTATTACGCCGATCTACCCTACACAAACCGAGCCAATTTGTCCCGCAAAATCTTTCTGAGCCAAGCAATATTCTGGCGGGTTGCCCCCGGCTTTGCCCCCGTCGAGCGGCAGCCCCTTAAGTTGACATCAATGCGCGCTGCGGGCCTGACAGGCGCATTTGCAGAGCTTTGAGGTCCGCCACTCCGGCAAAGAGGGCCGCACCGCAGCAATCACGCTGACGGCGAAGCTTCCGCTGCTTCTCTTCGCTACCGCTCAGCGCCATACACGGGAGTCACCCAATCGCTGTATTCCGACAGCTCGCCGCGGGCAACCGCTAAGTAGATCTCTCGGATCGTCGTGGTTTTCTCTCCCGGACACCCCTTCCCCAATAGATGACCGTCAATGGAGATTACCGGTGTTACCTCCAGCCCGCTCCCGCACACAAAAGCCTCCTCGGCCAAATATAGTTCGGTTCGATCGATATCGCGCTCGGCAACCTCCATTTGCAATCGTTCTTGACAAAGTTGAATCAGCGTCTTGCGGGTGATGCTTTCCAAAATACCATCAGTGATTTTCGGGGTCGCGAGCCGGCCCTCACGGAGTATGAAGACGCAACCCCGAGGTTCCTCGGCTACCTTGCCCGCCGAATTGAGAAAGATGGCCGCCTGGTATCCGTCAAGCCGCGCCTGCAGCAAGGCTAGACGGCCATTCTGGTAATTAGCCGCACACTTGACTCGAGGCGGCATCGTCATGTCGGAGATTCGTTGCCAAGAACTAACACAGGCGGGAATTCCCCGGATCTCCTCGGAGAACCAGCGAGCGTTCGGATTCACGACGATCGCGTGGCCGATTGGCCCAGTCTCGAACATCTGTCCGGAACCCGCCACATACATCATCTGCCGAATATGGACGTCCTCCTTCACCGAGTTCGCTCTTAAGACATCCAAGACAGCCTTCGAAAAATCTTCCTCACGTAAGTCGGTCTCCATCCGCATGACCTGGACTGAATTCCGCAATCGGTGGCTGTGATCGTTCAGGCGGAAGACGAAAAGCTCCTGACGGGTTTCATTCCAATAGCCCCGAAGACCTTCAAAAACCATCGCCCCGTACTTGAAGGCGACGGTATCAATACTCACTCTTGCATCGTCTTTCGGCACCAGCTCTCCATTGAGAAATACCTTGTCTGCAGAACCCATCGCGTTTTCTCCCTTCCTCTCCCTCTGGTATTCCGCAGGTTGACATCCAGCGGACCTAGTTCAGTTCGGACGTGTCGGCTCTGGAGGCAATTATTCGATGCAAAATGACCTGCGGATTATGGAGCTCGAAGGATGAGCCGCCCCACAGCTACCCACCCTTCAGGCAGCTCGATACCGCTCGACGGCCTCCATATTCAGCTCGATGCCCAGACCGGGCTCCTGCGGAACAGCCAGGTATCCACCTTCTGCTCTGATGGTTTGCCGGGTCACTTCATCCCGCAGGAAGGTACCTTCCTGGACCACAAATTCCGCAAAGGGGGGGTGGACGGTTAGCTCCTCATGCCCCAATATATAGTGGTGAGCGATCCTTGTCCACAAAGGCCCGGCGCAGCGGCCCCTGGTGCCTGGACGCGACTACCCGCGCACCTTACCGTGAGTTGGTGAGACCACAGGATCTTGGGGGTTGAGGAGCTAACCGACTACCCCCCTTTCCGCAATAAACGAATTGGGAATCGAATTCAGGAAATGAAGCGCTGCCGCCACATTGACATAGGTGGTGAACCCGTGATTGACACATCGAAGTCCCCGATCCACCGTCAGACGGTTGGGCAAGATCGAGATGAGTCAGGTGGGCACCTTCTTGGCTCATGTCAACGATGGCCTCGGGACCTGGATCGATGGCGAATTGTTTCTGCCGAAGGCGTGGTTTGCCAAGGGGAGGGCAAGAGAGAGCGCGGCTGGCCGTCCCAACCGGATCGGAAGTTTGCCACCAAGATCGAGTTGGGTTGGCATATGATCGAACAAGCGACGGCTGAGGGCTGCCCGTGGAGTCGGTCTGCTCCGATACCCTCTCTGGCGGGGAGGAATTGTCGGCCCTTCTCCACGTTAATCAAAATGTGACATTGCCGAGTTAGTCGCTGTTTACGCCCCGAGGAAATCTAGACCGGAGTTAGTCGATTGCTATTGTGCACCCCTCCCCCTCTGCCACTTGCGGATACACATTACTCACTGAAATGGCGGTCAACGGAGATCCCCGGAGTACCTTCGAGACCAGTGCCGCCTATGGTCGTTAGTTCCCACCTGCTTAAAAACGGGCTTGCTCACCACCATGAAGGGAGGTGCCAATCGGTATTTTAAACCACCCGACCGTAGAAATATCCTCTGTCAATACTCGTCTGGACTTCGTGGGTGCTCTCTTTTGGCGCTGATCCCAAGTTCCCAACATCTTTTAGTTCAACTTTCGAGGGACGGAAACGGTCCAGTCCTTTCTGAAGTGAGGCTTTCCGTCTACTGTAATGTCGAGCCGCACCAGATACCGGAAGGACGAGATGTCGCTGGCCACTACCTCGTTCGCTTCCACCTTGATTTCCCCTTCCGGTCGAACGATCGTGTATTCGTGAGCGGCCTTGAGCGTGGCATCCGCCGGGTTGGCGTCGGAAACTGTGTAGCTGGAGTGCGTAACCTCGGTGCCGCTCGTAAGACCATCTTCGCTCTTTTCGCGCCGGATGCTGCGGAGATGGACGGTAACCGTCTGGTTGACAAAGTCCTGGGTGATCGTGTGCTCCGCTTTCGGGAACACCTGCTCGAACTCCTCCAGTTTGAGCGGTGGACGCGGAGAGGGCTTCAGGTCCGGAGGAGGTAGCTTCGGGTTTTGTGCGGGCGCGATCGGCAGGATGATTCTCGACGGGTACTTGCTCCCCCGGTACACTGCATTGATCGCCCGCTTCGCCGTCGGCCAAGCATTCTGGAAGTCCGCGCTGGCGATCGCCACTCGGATCCGGTGCCCCTTCCCAAATACGTAGGCCATGTACTTGATGTCCATCTCGCCCAGCTTGAGCTCGTATACCTCCCCCGGCTTTTGCGGCTCCGGGTCGGCGTGAGAGTTCCGATGCGTCGCCAGCAGTCCGCCATCTGCCACCCACTTCGATGTCCCGTCCGGCGCCACGTCCAGGATCTTCAGGTGAAAATAGGCGGTGTCCGCGGTCGATGACACGTACAGCACCGCTCTCGGATCTCCCGTCACCTCCGTGTCTTCCTGTAACGGCGCTGTGGTATAGGTCAGCGAATAGGCCTCGTCCAGCCGCTGGTCCACTGGTTGCGCCCACGGCAAAACACCTCCGCCCCAGTAAATCCCCGAGGTGATCCCCACCGTCGGCTTGTACACGTACGGGTCCCGCTCCTCTTCGGCCGCGCTATAGGCCTCCCGGCTCAGCTTCCCTCCCGGGTGCAAATACATCGGCCTGTAGTCGGTCCGCGTCAGCGGCCATTCCTTCTCATGGCGCCAGAAACCAGCGTCCTGGATGTACATCCTCTCAGCCGGCTCCTTGTACTGCCGCACAAAGAGCGTTACCGGAGGCTCGTCCATCACCCCCGTGTCAATCCCTTTGAGCCAGTAGTCGAACCACTTCAGCCATTCGTAGCGCCCGTCGTATTGAGGTCCGGGAACAGCCATTTCGGGCCACCAATGGCCCCCAGGCCCCACTATCACCTTCTTCGGAACCTTGAGGTGTGAGAACGCTCGCAACACCTGTGTCGGATAGGGGTCCGGCCAGCCACTCCAGAGCATCACCGGCACCTTGATCCGGCTGTAGTCGGTTTGCAGCGACATATCGGCCCAGTACTTTCCCTGTTGCTGGTGGGTAATCAAGCCCACGCCCCAAGGCACGTTCTTTTCCAGCCGCTCGTTCCAAATGTCGCTCCACTTCTCTCCTGCGACTGCGATGTCCGGTGGGGCGAAATTTCGTGCCGCTATCATGGGAGTGTAGCTGTCGAACATATAAGGTCGAAGCACTCCGCCGGGATAGACCCAGTCAAGATAGACATCGGTGTTAGCGGATCCGACGAGGAGGGTCGTGAGATGCGGCGGCTGCTGCACTCCCACCTGCCACAGCACGACCCCACCCGAAGACATTCCCCACATCCCCACCTTGCCGCTACACCAGGGCTGCGAGGCAATCCACTCGATCATCTCATAGCCGTCTTTCTGTTCTGTCTGCGAATAAACATCCTCTGTTGACCCGCCAGAGTTGCCAGTACCGCGCGAGTCGAAGTGCATAACGGCATAGCCTCGCTCGGCAAAATAACTTGCACCGTGGAGGTGGTGGTTGTATTCCGCCTCGGAGTAACTCGATCGAACCTGAAGCACGCGGCGATAGGGAGTATAGCCAACGATTGCCGGGAACTTCCCTTCAGCCTCGGGCCGGACAATCACCGCAGCAATTTCCACTCCGTCTCGCATTCCCACCCGCACGTTCCGATCAAGCCTGATCTTGTACTTGGGCTTGGAAACAGGTTGGCGAGAGTCCGCTGCCTGAGCTGCGATCGCCACGACGACCGAAGCCAGGGCGAGTCGCACCGTCGAGATCATTGTTCGTTGAGCCATTGCACCCTTGATGTCTGTTTTTTGCCGCACGAGGGAGGCGGATTCGAGTGCTTATTAATTAGAAGTTGTACTTCAGCGAGAATTGGACATCCCTTCCGTCAAATGCGCCGAAGATCACACCAAAGCTCGGCGTTCCGAAAGTGTTCCCCGGCTGCAAGAAGTTGGCGCGATTGAAAATGTTGAAGAACTCGGTCCGGAACTCGAGCATCTGCCCATCACCAAGCCGGAAATCCTTGTGAACCGAGAAGTCAGCTCTGACGACCCCAGGCCCAATGACGATGTTTCTTCCCGCATTCCCATAGGTGAACGGGAGGACGGGGCTCTGGAAGGCGTTTACGTTGAACCACCGTGCAGGCGTTTTCGGCCCGTCGTTGGGATCCTGGTCTGGCACGACATCAGGGTGATCCAGGAACAGGCCGGTGTTGCTGTTGTCGAACGGAATTCTGGCACTGAACGGTTGGCCGTCTTCAAGATTGAGGATTCCAGTCACTTCCCAGCCGACTGCCAAGGTTCCCAGCCGTCCGTTGACTCCCCGCCCGAAGGGTAGCTGGTAGATAAAGTTCGTCGCAAACCGCTTGCGAATATCATACTGGCAGAGGCCGCGGTTCATCTTGCTGTCGCGAAAGTCGCGCACCAGACCGGGAGAGCCGTCCCCGTTGATCTGGTTCCCGGGCGCATCGATGCACTTAGACCACACAAAGGAACTGAGGAAGCCAAAGCCAGTCGCATAACGCCGCTCGGACTTCAGTTCCAACGCATGGTAAATGGATTTTCCACGGTTGCGGGTGACCTGGACTTGAGTAATCCCGGGGATCGGTCGCCGCGGGGCGATCGGTCCGGGCCCTGCCTGGGGCGAATTGGTATTCGGTTCCCGGGTTTGCAATTTGACGCCCTTGTTCCCGATGTACGACGCGGACACTACCGTGTTGTACCCCAGGTTGCGCTGGATGGTAAGGTTCCAGTTCTGGTTGTAGGCATCGCGGAAGTGTGGATCAATCCCTCCAAAGGTCAGGCTGGGAACCCCCAAGCCGCTCGGGAAGGCGTTGGCCAGCGTCAGTTCCGGAGTCCGCGCGCTGGAGAAGAACGTATCTCGATCGACAAAGGGCGGGTTGGCACTCATGATGAAGGCGTAGACGAGATTGACGGGGTTGTAGAAGATCCCGTAGCCGCCTCGAACCACGGTTTTGCGAGTCGCGCCAATTGAGTAAGCGAACCCAAATCGCGGGGCCAAGTTGTTCCAGTCACCCGCGCGCAGACCGCGCGACGCCCCATCCTTGCCTGCCAAGAGGATCTTCGTCGCCGGAGCGGCACTGAAGTCTGGCATGGAGAAGCGATCCCTGACTTCATACACGGGCTGGAAATACTCCCAGCGCACGCCTAAGTTCAGCGTCAAGTTCGCGCTCGCCTTCCAGTCATCCTGGAAGTAAAATCCCCAATCCGTCTTGCGGTAATTGCGGAAACCGTCACCTTTCACACAGCACCTGGAGCTCGTATTGGGGAATCCCAACAGAAAGTCGGCGACCGCGTTCCCGGTTCCGGCCTGCGTTCCGGTCGGGGTCAGCTGAGAGGTAAGAGCCCCGGTAAAGGTGAAAATTCCGTGAGCTCCGGGGTTGCCGGCTCCGTTCTGGCGGCTTCGTTGAATCAGTGCCCCTGTCGAGAGGTTGTGCGAACCAGTCACCTGGAAAAGATTGTCGAGCAGGATAAACTGGTCGTCCGATCGATTGTTGGGGGCGTTCACATAACTGCCCGTCACTCCAAGCCCGGCAATCTGGATGGTGGGATTTCCCTGGAGCCGTGGATCTTTCGTCAGGCCTGTGATGCCTAACTGTTCGTTGATGGGAACCCTTTGCTGCTGATCTTCGCCCACTTGCGTGTGCCGGTTGTACCCCACGCGAAACTCATTGACCGTGTGGGGACCGAAGGTATGCGTATCGCCTAGGACGGCGTTGCGCGCCGGAGAGTTGTAAACCGTAATGAAGTTGGGCAGGGTCGTCGTGAGGAACGGGATCAGACGGTCAACTCTCACATAGGTTAATCGACCGAACAACACATCAGAGGAGCTCAGCCGGTGATCGATGCGAACGTTCACCTGGTCGGTGTTGATCGACTGGGTTGCCGAACCAGCCAGGTTCGTGCCCCTTCCGGGACGGTTGGGCTGCGGATACAACTGCATCGCTTTGGCACCCACCGGGCTGAACAGACTGCTGGGGATCCGGTTGTCGGCAAAGGGGCGCCGCTGGCCGGTGACCGAGTCCACCTCCAGCGGGTTAAAGATAGGCGGGCCCTCGCTGAAATCGCCGCTGCGTTCTTTCAACGTCGGCACCGCTGTGAGCCGACTGAAACCTTTACGCTGCCGAAATCCTTCGTAACTGCCGAAGAAGAAGGTCTTATCCTTTCGGATTGGCCCTCCGAGACTCGCTCCGAACTGATTTTGCCGGAAGGGCGGCTTGACCGTGTCAAAAAAATTCCGGGCGTCCAGTTTGTCGTTGCGCAAGAACTCCCAGACGGAGCCGTGCACTCTATTCGAGCCGCTCCGGGAGGCAATATTGATTTGACCCCCGGAGGCCCTTCCAAAGGCAGCTGAGTAATTTGCGGCCTGAAACTTGAATTCCTGGATGGCGTCGACAGTGACCAAGAAGCCCAAGCGGGTATCTACCACGTCGCGCATGTCGACTCCGTCGAGTAGATAGTTGGTGGATTCCGCTGGTGCCCCGTGGACCGAGTAATTTCCCTGAAAAACGCTGGTGAACAAACTGAGGTCGCCACCCGGGAGTTTGCCGGTGGAGACCCCGCCGGGCTGCAGCGCGATCAACTGCAAGAAATTTCTGCCGTTCAAGGGCAGTTGATCCACTGCTTGACGGTCCACCACGCCGCCGAGCTCTCCGGTTTCCGTTTGCATTGGGGACGGCGTGCCGGTGACCTCAACCACTTCCTGCACAGTGCCCGGCTGCAGCGTAATGTCGACCCGGGTGATTTCGTTGACTCGAATTTGGATGTCAGGGCGAGCGATGGTTTGGAAACCTGGTGCCTTGATTTCGATCCGGTAGGTGCCCAAGGGCAACAGGACAAACGTGTATTCGCCAGCCTCATTGGTCGTTGTACTTCTTGTAGCCTGAGTTCCTGCGTTGATCAACTCAACTGATACGCTTGGCATGACCGCGCCCGAAGCGTCAATCAGGCGTCCGGTGATTGCGCCCGTAGTAATCTGCCCTTGGGCAGAAAGCGCCAAGAATACGACGATGACAATGGGCACGAGGGCGAGGCCCGCGACCTTGTTATGCTGGCTGTTCATCGTTCCCTCCCTTTTGGCGGTGGGCTCTAATCCGGCTGGATAGGAAGTGCGAATCTCATCAAGTTGTCCTCGAAACTTCATATCGCCCCACCCTCGATTTGCTAGTGGGGTCTGGCCCGTCAAGCACTCCTGAATAAGTTAGTGAACTTGCGAAATGCAGCGCCACGCGAACCCCTCATTAGTTTTCTAAGCGAAGCAACGGCTTCAGGATCCACCTGCCTAGTTTCCAGGTCCACAAGCACGTCATAAGCTTCGCGAGCACGACTAAGATGACCTGCCATGTATAATGACGTCGGATAAAACTAGTTCGGGGTCGCGCTCCAAGGCCGGTCCGTATCCCCCATCTCCCGGAGTTCGATAAAATGGTCTTGACAGTAGGTCATCTCAAGACAAGCGTCTACCCCAGTTTGAATTTGAAATACCTCTTTTCTGAATTCACCCAACCTCCCACTTATCATCCCTCTTTTATAGGCTCCTGGCGTTTGGCCGTAATGCTTTCGGAATAGTTCGATAAACGCACTCACCTTATTAAAGCCACTCTCCATAGCCGCATACTCGGGCCCGGCTCAGTTTCGCGAGTCGAATATACTCGCTCGGCGTCCGACCCGTAGCCACTTTAATCACCTTGCAGAGATACGAGGTACTGACCTTCAATTTCCCAGCCACCCCCTCTACCGAAAGCTGCCCTTCCTGATCGAGTTCCTCGAGAAAGCGTTGCAGCAGATTGGGGCATCTGCAAGAGACTTCCGGGATCAAACAGTTGTGCGATCGGTTCGGGATCAGTCGCAAGACCGGCTACAAATGGCTGAAGCGGTATCGCGAGGCGAAAGAGTCGGGATTGCGGGATCGGTCGCGTCGTCCCCAGCACGCGCGAAGGATTTCGAGCAGCTTGGGCGAGAGCATGACGTAGCGATCTTTCTGTCCCTTACCCTGTTCGACACGAACCACCATCCCTTGGCTATCGATGTCGGTGGGCTTTAGGTGGGTGGCTTCGGAGATTCGCAGCCCGGCCGCGTAGCAAGTGGTTAGGATGGTGCGATGTTTGAGGCTCGACACGCAGCCGAGAAACTTCAGGACCTCTTCGCGACTCAGAACAATGGGCAAGGTCTTGGGCTCTTGGGTGCCGGGATAACCTCTTCGAAGGTCCAATCCTTATGGAGGGTGAACTTTGTAAAGGAACCGCAGAGCGGCTACGGCGATCAGGATGGAACTGGGAGCCAGTTTTCTTTCGTGAGTCAGGAGACCTGGTAAGAGCGAATCTCCTCGGGACCCAGCGCTTCGGGTGACCTGCTGAAGTGGCGCGCAAATAACGACACCTGTTGCTTGTAGGAGGCTTGGGTATGCGGTGATAGATTCCGCACCTGCATGTCTTCGGTCATGCGTTCGAAGGGATGAGATAGAGAGCTCCTTTGAGAGATGGAATGGGCTGCAAGCAGCCACTCCATGCTTTCGCAACGAAGCTCAGGTGGGGAAGACGAAATGAGGTTGACCGAAAATACCGCGAATCGGTTTAGTCCAAAACTTTTTGTTCATATTTCTGGGTATCCCAATGAAAAACGGGTATTCGTTGCAAGTAAGCACTTTAAAAAACAATGAATTGAAGGATCCCTCAACCGTAGAAAATAGGCGTATCAGAGGTTGCGGGGCCTTGACAAGTTCCTAGAGGAGAGATTACATGAGGCAGAGAGCAACCGCCCAATCCTAGTTACCAAGCCGAGGGCGCTCCCCTTAAGATTCCTGAGGAGGGTTCGGCGTGGACTGGCAGCCAAGATTCAGAGATCGCTCGCCGAGGGTAACTTACGGTGAGATCGTTGAAACCCTGATTTAGAACGCCGAACTGGCTGACAGGGCAACGCCAGCGCGTGCAAAGCTAAATTAATTATTTGAGAGAGGAGTCTATTATGTTGGTAGTACGTTTTATTCACACGGTCGCATTATTCTGGACTGGCATGGTCCTGCCTGTCTTGGCAGCGGGCAACCTCCCGGATAGCCGGGAGTTTTACACACTGCATGATTATGGCGTGGAGTTTATCGTTGTCGGAGTGTCTCAACTGAAGAGTCCCGATGAGACCCGCGTCTTGGCCGCTGAGCACGGTGCCTATGTGAACACCAACCAGGAATTCATCTACGTTGCCCACGGCCGAGACTTCAAAGATTTCACGTCCAAAGCTTTGAATAAGGAGATGATTCTGTCCACGGACACGCCCAAGCTACCGGTCGGCTCCGGCACTAGGCGGGTAGCTTCCGATGACCAGAACCTCACGGTGACCGTAACGCACCGCGGAGATTACAGCAGCCTAGCCATTGTGCTGGACCGCCGCTACAACCGCACTCCCCGCTGGATCCCTTCTGGCTGGGGCGGCCCTGCTAACCCGGGGGCCTACCGGGAATATTCAAGCGAACAGCCGTTTTGTGGACGCACACTGGACGCCGTGCTGAAGGAGCTGACGGGTAACGGCGCCGCCTACCGGCCCCAGTACTACGTGGTCACTTATGAGGGTTTGGCCGAGGTGGTAGTGCCTTTGAAGTTCCGACCTATCTCCGACGGACGGGTTATAAAGCACAGCGGTTTCGGCGATATTTACATGATGATGTTCGCTGTGTCGCCCAAGGAAAGCTACATGGGGTTGGATGATCCGAACTTAGAGACCGATGCCACGGTCGGGGCTTTCGGCATGCGGGTCGCCTCCCCACGGGAGCTCATGTACGGTTTCGTGTTAGGCTCGATGCTCAAGGACGAGGGTCGAAAAAAACCAATGTATATCACTCTGGATACAGCCCAAAAGCTCTCGCTAAGCAATGGGGTGCAGAGCATTACTGCTGACGGCCAGAAGGTTTCTGTCGGTGTTTGGCACTCCAAAAATTCCAGCCGCGTTGTGATGAGGCTGCCCCAAACCTACCAGCGCACACCACACTGGTGGCCGGCCAACTGGGGTGGGCTCTATAACCCGGGTAGCTATCCAGAGTGGGCCACGGAGAAGCCCTTCTGTGAACGCACTCTCAAAGCGGTGCTAGAGAAATTGGTCTCTGGTCCCGTCGGCTCCTCCAGGCCATCGTACACGGTCAGCTACGCATCTGACGTTCCCGAGCTCGGCAGCCTGGACCCTTCGCTGGATATCTCTCTGCAGGGTAAGACGACCTGCACTCTGATCGTACCTCCTGATTCCAGCCCAAAGAGGGGAGCTGCCAAGTAGTGCAGGGTAGTCCAAATTGATCAATTGTAAGACCAAGTAATGTTATCCTCCGGCCCAAGCTGCTACCACTGGGACCGAGACGTATGCTGGTACCTTAACTGTCGTTCCGATGAAACACTAAGCGCGGCCGGAAGACAAACCGGTGGCGCGGGGGTCGAAGATGCATTGGATGCATTGATGGAACACTCGGGAGAGGCTACTGAGGTCTGCATTTCCGACGGTCTAAAGGGCGAAGTCATAGTTGCTTTTCTCGTTCCCGAACCGGCGTTTCCTCAAAAGCGACGGCTTCTGCGACCAGCTCTGCGACACTGTGGTAGCAGCGCCATCAAAGACCGAATTTTCTTACCACGATCTATGTGATCCTGATCCTCGTCCTACAAGGTCGCAGTATTCGTCGGCAGTTGAACTGCCTGGTATCAACCTCCGTCGAACCGTTAAGCTGGGGCGATGACATTCCCTGCTATCCCCGTTGGATCGAACTCTCCGTACATTACGATTTTGCCGTTCGTGATATCCAGGTGCGCGCCAGCGAACAGAGCGCGGACGTCATGGTTCGCTCCTCTGCACGTCCTGGCTTGGCAGCAAATGCAATGTAAACGCGGCCTGCAATCGCTGCCCGTCAGAAGTTCACTTTCAGCCCGAACTGGAGCTCGCGACCCGGTGCGGCGGTGGTTACGCTACCCACGTCCCTCGTGCCGATGACTCTTGCTGGAGGGCCGAAGTTAGCATGGTTGAAGAGGTTGAAAAACTCCGCTCGAAACTGGAGTCTCCCTCCTTCTCCGAGCACGGGCAGAGGCCAGCTCTTAGACAGGCCCGCGTCGACATTCACCACACCGTCGGTGCGCAGAATATTCCGGCCGGAGTTACCATAAGTGAAGATCTCCGGCGTCACAAAGCAGCTGGTATCAAACCATCTCGCCACGGTGGGATTGCCCAGGGCACCGTCGCAAATGCGATCAGGCCGGCTTCCTGTTCCGTTGTTGGTTCTGCTCGGAGCATCGACCGTGAAAGGCCAGCCGCTTTGCATGGTCCAGATTCCCGTCATCTGCCATCCCGCGGCCAAATGTTTGAGAAACCCCGTCTGCGGACCCGGCAATTCCCAGATGTAGTTGAAAACGAACACCTGTGGAAGATCAAAACCGGACAATCCGCGAGTGGACTGACGAATCAGGAAGGGGTTCTCGATAGTTTCCTGTTTGTCCGTCAGTGTGCCCACGTCTGCCGAGTTATTATCAATCGCCTTACTCAAGGTGTAAGCCACATTGAGAGCCAGCCTTTTTGCAAATCGTCGATTCAGTTTGGCTTGGAAAGAATGGTAGTGCGAGTTTAGATCAGATATGTACTTTTCGACGCGTCCAATGCTAGGAACGGGACGCCTGCTGTCAACGATTCCAGGGCCGGGAAGTGGGAGATTCTCCTGAATCCTCGCCGTAGCGTGGGTTCCCTTAGTCCCCACATAGGCCAGATCCAGCATCATGTCGGAGGTGAGCCCGATCTGAAAACCCAGATTCCACATCTGGGCATAGGAATTCCTCCACCCCACGATGGGCCTTGGTGTATTCAAGAGTGGCGATGCCGCTCTGGCGAAGTGGGGTCCCTGGAAGCCGATGTCCAACCTTGCATTAGGAACATCAGGGTCCGTTATTATACGGGGAGTTAAGCGCCAGGGTACGTTGTAACTCGAATTCACTTCGTACCGTGTGTGGTGGTGGTTGTTGGTAAAAATCCCGTAGGCGGATCGGAGTACGATCTTGGGGGTCAGCTGGTAGGCGAATCCAAACCTCGGTGCCAACAGCCCTTTATCGCTCTCGTAGAGAAACCTATCGTTGGCGAATCTGAAAGGGAAGCTTGGAACGAAGGGTTTGCAGATACCTGTAACCGGGTCGCAATCCTCCAGAACAGCTCCCCTCGGGTAGACTACTTGTCCGGCGCTGGGGTCGAAGTTGGCCATGTGGTTGTTCTTTTCTCGTATTGGACCGGCAAAATCGTAGCGCAGGCCCAGGTTGAACGTCAGACGGTTCGTGACCCGCCAGTCATCCTGAAAGTACATGCCGTACGACTTGCCATAAAAGTAACCTTTGTCTCTGACGTCTATTCTTTCCATGTTGTTAGGGTAACCGAGCAGGAACTGAGCGAAGGCGTCAGCGTTAGGTGCCGCCCGTCCGGCCGACACATACTGACCGCTGAACGTAAAGGCCCCAGCACAATTGCACGTAAGATCCACGCTTGTACTGAGGAAGAAGTCGAAGCCTGTTTTGAAACTGTGATTTCTGCGTATCCAGGTAAGGTGGTCTCCTGCCTGGAAGACACCCTGCCACCTTTCGGAAGAGACGTTTTCTCTAGGGAGGTGGTACCCGGCGACGCTAAACTGCGGAAAATCCGTGTAAGTATCGCGCGGCTCAGAGCCGGGAATATTGAAGATGTCTTTGGCAAAATTCTTCCCGGTATTACGTCCAAGGCGATAGTTGTGAGCGCGAACCGCTCCGGCGCGAAACTCATTCGTGAAAGCAGGGGAAAGGAAGCGCGTATACGTGAGGTTGTAGTGCCCGCGATCGAACACCTGATTCCATCCTCCCACACCCTCACCGAATCCCGCTATGAGTAGGGGAGGAAGTGAGCCAGGCTCGCTGCGCGTCTGGTCGTTGATGTTGAAGTTGAACATGAGAACGTCTTTGTCCCCAAAGTGGTGATCGAATCGGGCATTCAAGATTCCCAAATCGTCTGCGAAAGAGTAACCCCTGTTGATATTGTTCACCACGCCAGGCTTGTTCGGTAGGGAAACGAATTCCAGAACTTTCTGTGAGACCGGGTTGATCCGGTCGGCGGGAATCCTGTTTTCGGGAAAGGGCTGCCTTCTCAGGGTGTTGGGATCCCAAGTGAGGGGATCGTAAATGATTCCAAACAATCCCGGATCGAAAATCCCCCTGCGCTGGTCCGAGGTTGGCATTGTTCCTATGTCAGTTTGAGGCCGGCGGATTTTTCGACCCTCATAGGCAGCAAAGAAAAATGTCTGGTTCTTGAAAACTGGGCCGCCGACCGTTCCACCAAACTGATTCTGGTTTAGCACCTTGCGGTCTTGGCCGTCAAAGAAATTGCGTGCCGAGAAGGCGGAGTTGCGATTGAACTCGAACAAACTGCCGTGAAATTTGTTTGTTCCAGACTTGATCGCGATGTTGACTACAGCGCCACCCTTGCTGGGAAGTTCGGCAGAAAAATTTGTCGTCTGAATCTTGAATTCCTGGATGGCATCGACGGAAGGCCGCACCCCTAAGGCGTTGTTCTGCGGGTCTACGTTGATGATTCCATGCAAGGATACCATTTGGAATTCTTGCCTCAGACCCGAGGCATTGAAACCGGCCCATTCTCCTTGAAGCGAGGCAAGCGCTCCAGGAATATTGCCCGTCACGCCAGGCGATAACCTGGTTAGCATCAAGAACTCGCGCGCGTTTAGTGGAAGTTCCACAATGCGCTGATTTTGCACGACTTCTCCCACGTCCGAGGTCGTTGTATTCAACAAGGGCAAGATGGATCCTTCCACGTTCACCGTTTCGGTAATCTCCCCGGCCTGAAGGTGCAGATCAATCTGTGCCGTCTGATCGATCAACAAAGTGACATCACTCACCTGTGCCTTTTTGAAGCCTGGCACCTCAACGCTCACGGTATAGCGCCCAATCTGCAGATTGCGAAAGACGTAGCGTCCCGCCTCACTGGTTAATGCGGTCCGGACCGTTCCGGTACCCACATGTACAGCCCTGACCTCCGCGCCGGGAACAACCGCTTCGCTCGGATCGTAAACTTCGCCTACGATACTGGCTGTCGTTCCTTGAGAAAGAACCACAGATACCGAGCCCAGGAAACACAAGATCGATGCCACAAGGAAATGATGTAGTAGCTTCATGATGCTCCCCCTCTTTTTCGTTGTTTTGTCCAAGTCTTCTAACCAGGCAGCGGCAAGACACCAGATTTCTGACATGTTAAGGTTGAGATCCCCAAGTGATCAGATCGCCGGTCAATGTCTTGTACTGCGCACCGATCCAGTCTGCAGATCGCTCCGGCACTGAAATGCGAACCTCGTCCAGTTGTCCTCGAAACTTCATATCCCATCGCCCTCGATTTGCTATATAAAAAAGGGAAATCCACGTCTAGTGAAGTGGACTCTGCTGCAAAACCCCGGTTCTGCGCCGATTTCGGAGAATTCGCGTTGTCTAAGGCCTTCTTTTTCAACGCAAGCTTTTCACGAAGACGGCTGAAAACCCTGATCTGGTGGGGTTTTGCAGCAGAATCGTGAAGTGAAGATCTGCCCCTTGACTCTGGATGCTGGCATAGTCGACGCAAGTGGGGTCCAGTACAACCAGTGCAGGAAAAAGCCACGAAGCTCTGGAGCACTGGATTTCAACGCGAGCGAGTGGCGGGGCGGTATTTCCAGTTGGGTTTCCACCACTCGCCGCTTGCATCGGTAACACCGCAAAGAGCAGCGGACACAGCCATGATCAAGACAGGCTTGGCCCACACAAGATAACGTGTCTTTCTGTTTGACGCCTGAAGGATGGGGAAAAGGCCTGCCTGGCTAGGATGGATCGCGACAAGGACAGAATTCTTGGACATATGCTTTTTCGCGAACAGCTATTGACGGGTCACGCTGGCCGATAACGCTGAGGCCGTGGGTTCCATGCAGCCACCCACCTGTGTCAACCGAATGGTACGATTTCAGACCTTGTCCTGAGTTTGTTTACTAGATGTAGGATAAGACTCAAGAGTAGGTCATTTCAAAATAGGCTGTCTACCCCAGTTCATATTTGAAATACCTCCTTTATGAACTCAGCATTCTCGATCTAGGTCGAACTCGTCAATGCCCGGACCTACCGAGTTGGAAAATCGGGATCGGACCGAAAGAACGTCTTCCCATAAAGGAACTGGCGGGTGGCCGTTTAGGGCTTAATCACCGGTGGGGTCTTACTGAACATCGCGAATTATGGTGACAATTCCCGCGGGGCCTGTCCGCTGCGCCAGCAGAGTGAATTCGGCTCCGCTCCCCCAAACAGGGGAGGGGTTGGGGGTGAGGGGGAATCCGATAGCGTGGATCAGCACGCAGAACCCAGCGCTGGATGAGGGTCTGGAGCGCTGCAGGACCAATCAGCCGTGTGCTTGCCCCCTCACCCCATGAAGGCTTCTCATCTCCAGCCTTCATCCTCTCCCGCGTCGGGGCGAGACCTCTGAGGTTGTCTGTCAAGCAAAATGTGTTCATGGGTTCACGTTTTCTGCACAGCTTTTCCACACTGGGGTGCCTGCAGTTGATTCAGCAGGCCGAGCAACAAAGCAGCTACGGGCACGCAATCGGTGCTGACTTTGGGTGGCTGCGGTGCCGCCGGCAGTTGGGGCAAGGCCGCTTTCAGCTTGGGGAACTGGCGTTGGCGGCAGGCCTCCATATAACGAGCTTAGTCGTACGCAGTACGGTCCTGCCAGCAGCGGAACATCACTCGGATCCATTGATAGGCCAGGGCCCGAATGGCCGCATGATGCTTTTTGCCCTCAGCCCGTTTGCGTTGGTAGTAGGCTTCGGCCCAGGCCGACTGCGGCCGCGACAGGCGAGCGTATTCATGAAAGGTTTGCAGCAGGAATTTGGGACAGGCCCAGCGACGATGGACCCAGCGCGACTGGCCGCTTTGGTGGGTGACCGGGGCAATGCCCGACAGTCGCTGGAGGTCCTGAGCCGATTGGAAGCGTTGGCGATTGCTGCCGAAAGCTGCCAGCAGACGCGGGCGGAAAACCTGGGCCGCGCCCGGAAAACTCTCAAAAATGCTCCGGTTCGGATGTTGGGCAAACAGCGCGGCAATCTGACGATCAAACTCTTTGATCTGAGGAATGAGCGCCTGCAGCTGGGCGACCACGGTCTGCAGTCGCAGACTGAGGCTGGCCACGATGGCCGGGTCGGTGGTCAAAGGCTGGGCTTGGCGGATCGTCTCAATCCGCTGCTCAATCAGCACCACCCGACGACAACTGTGACGCTGGTAGAACTTGCGCAATCGGCTGGGCGTGGTCTTTTGCAGAGCTTGCAAGCTGGGCCAGCGCTGGAGAAACTCGCAGGCCTGCAGCGTGTCCAGCCCTCCGGCACACTCCAGCGCCGGAGGGTAGCATTTCAACAAACTGGTGGCCTGGTTGGTCAGCCGCGTCTGTTCGTCCACGGTCTGGCGCCGGTATTCCACCAACAGTTGCAACTGGCGGGTTTCGACCGTGTCGGGTTTCCAGGACCGCAAGCGATTGGTGTGTTTCTGAATCATTTCCCGCAACAGATCGGCATCGCTGGGATCGGCTTTGCTGCCGCTGGGAGAAAAGCTCTCTCGGTAGCGGGCCAGCGATTTGGGGTTGATCGGATAGAGCTGTAGAAAGTCGAAGCTCAGCAGCGCATACAACACGGCGCCACGCGATTGTTCCAGAGCCACCGCCAGGGTCCGGCCTGGCCAGCGGGCCTGCAGCTGGCTGATCCATTCCCGCAGCTGGCTCTGCTCGATCTGGTAGCTTTCGACCGAGTTGGAATCAGCGGCTTGCACGCTGAGAACCTGCTTGTGATCGGCCCAATCCAAGCCGATCCAGGCAGCTACGTCAGTCTGAGACGTCTGAGACGTTGAGGGGTTAGTCATGGTCTTTACCTCCGGGCGGATGATGAGGCCTACACTTGCCGGAACCGACGCTCACCCTTATAGTACGAGTCCTCCAGGGACAGCCTCTGAGTCAGGCGTCGAGGTTCCTGGCACGGCGCCCTGCTCGAAACTCTCGCCCAAGCCGTCGCACGGCTGGGGAACCTATTCGTAGCAGGGCGCTGTGTAGTCTTGGCTTCACTATCGCTCCGGCTCATCCTGATTGTCCAGAGCCCTCCCCTGAAGCCTTTTTCCACAAATCCACAGCCTTCACAAAGAAAGAAAAAGGAGCAAAAAGAAAGAAAGCTACTACTACCGCTTCTAATATTCAGATCGCACCTATCGGTGCTCTGAATACCTATAAGGGGAACCGAGGTCGATTGAGTGTCTCGAGAGACAACGAGTTTCGTCACTATATTCTGCGAGCCTCATTAGGTTTCGCAGGGCGTCTTTAGACGAGGCATTTGCAGGGCTCGATGAATCGTCTTCTTATTGGAGGCTTTGACCTCGTCGATCAGCCATCTCGCTCGCTTAGCGCAGGAAGTGCGGACACGAAACGCCGGGAACCGGCCGGGCAATAACTCTCTATTGCGAGCGGGCTTGTAACTGTCGGCAACGAGCCGACCATAGCGCATTCGGATGATGACGTCGTTGAATTGAATACGACTATTCCATACTCGCGAATGAGCTCATCGCCCGCTTTTCTGCTTTGTACCCATTATCGTTCAACAAGTGTTGGTCTCTGTTGATGCCAAAGGGTACTTTGCTCGTAGGCATAGCCCACTCTGAGCATTACATCCTCGCGCCACGGAGCCGTCATGATCTGCAAGCCGAGTGGCAGATTGTTAGTACTGAAACCGCAAGGAATGGTCAGTGCGGGCGTACCTGCCAATGAAGCAGCTAGAGTAGGTCGATGCACCAATGCAGCAAGATGCTGTTCAGCTTCCCCCCGGGTTGTGATAATTCCACTGTACTTGATCTTAGGGGCTATATCCGGCGTGGTTGGGCTTATGAGCGCATCATAAGAGTCAAACAACTTCGTCCACTCCTGTCGGAAGATGGCTCGCAGGCAGTTCGCCTTAAGCAGCGCCTGGGCAGGATAGAGACTAGCCACGAACCATCCACGTCGCAAAGCCGGACTTATCTCCGACGGCCGAATGCGCAGCAGGTCATGGTAGTTGAAAGCGCCTTGACTGCCCGAGATAACTAACAACACGGGCGCAATGCCCTTCAGCATCGGAACTGAAACTTCGGTGACGGTCGCACCCAGCCTCTCCATCTGACTCCCTGCCAGCCGGACGGCGCGCGTCACCTCGGGTGAGATAACGCTTTCCTCCAGCAGTTGCTGAAGCAATCCGATGCGGAGACCCCCCAACGTCGGGGCCAGATGCTGCCGATAGTTGGGCACGGGCTGGCGCGAAGTCAGCGGGTCTTTCGGGTCGTAGCCCGCAATGACGTTCAGTAACAGCGCCGCATCTTCGACTGTGCGCGTCATGGGCCCGGCTGTATCCATGGACCAGCATAGTGGCAGAAGTCCGTGCCGGCTAACTCGGCCCCACGTCGGTCGCAGGCCGACAATGCCTGTGACGGCAGCCGGCAATCGAATTGATCCGCCAGTGTCCTCCCCAAGCGAAACGGCACACAATGAAGCTGCAACGGCGATGGCCGAACCGGTGCTCGACCCACTTGCGCTGCGCGTTATATCCCACGGGTTCTTAGGTTCGCCGACCTTGAATCGGTCACCCAGCGCCGCCATGTTGTGTTTGCCGATCAGGATGGCTCCGGCCTCGCGGGCACGGGCCACGACGGTAGCATCCTCTGTAGGGACAAAATCGGCCAAGCCGGTAGACCCCCCGGTCGTCCGTAGGTTCCTGGTCGCAAACTGGTCCTTGACGGCAATGGGCAGGCCATGGAGGGGGCCGAGCGCAACCCCGCGGCGCACGGCACGTTCTGCCGCGTGGGCCTCCGCCAGGGCAGTCTCCCGGCAGACATTCAGGTACGAGCTCAACAGAAGATCATAGCGGTCTATGCGCTCGAAATAGGCCTCAACTATCTCCACCGGGGACAATTGCTGCTGGGCAATGAGGCTGACTAGCTCGGTCGCGGTCGTTCGGGTCAACATCTCATGGTCCATCGTCCCAGCCCTCCGCCAGCCATAAGGCAGAACCCTCGGCTTTCTCCGACGGCACTTCGATGGTTTCCAGCGCCGACAGCACCACATTGAGCCTGTGGGTCACTTCCACTAGGTCGGTATCCTCGATCGTCAAGCCAACGGCGCGAGCGAGCGCCGCCACTTGCTCAAAGGTAAGGTCTACCATGCGACCTCCATATCCAGCTATGATTGCTCTCACTGGTGAACCTACCGTCGCCGCTAAGATTCTGAGAGGAGATCACGAATGAACACAAGGCGTAAGACGCTCGGACTAGGGCAGTGACCAATGAAACTTCCCGAGTTCGTTCCGATTCAGGGTTGCTGCTTTCCGGCCGCGCCAACTGCGGGTTTCCCAGAGCGGGAAGGGATGATAAAGGTACAAGTCGGATCTCCCTGCAAAGAAATGTCCACCCAAGGATCCATCCCAGTCAACGTGGGTGCTCCGGAAACGTAAGAGACCGTGTACCACCTGGGCCTGTAGTCCGCTGCAGCGCCCGAGACTAGCTTCTGGAGCACCGCATCAACCGTTCGGTGACAGAAGGGTTTTTCTCTGTCCAGCTCCCGGTAGTTCCCGGGGTTGTAACCGCCACCCCAGCGGACGGGCCACCAGCGGGGCGTGCGCTGGAAGGTTTGGGGCAGCTGCATCACCAAACGGCTGGAGTTCTCTTGATGCCAGATTCCCACCGACACCTCCTGTCCGTCGGCCATGATGGCCTGTACTCCGCTGCTCATCGGCAGTCTCTTCAGCGTATCCAAAGTGATGTACATCGTGTTGCCTCGGCCTGTCTCCATGGAGCCCAATAGTAAGGCATAGGCCAATTCGCGGGTGGAGCGAACTCGCATACCGAACTCGCCCACCCTGGCGTCAGTTGCCTCGTCCGGATCTCCCAGCGAGCTTTCCTTGGGAGATACTCCAAACATGATACCGTGAAGGTCCCCTAGGGGTTTGCCTTGCAGACGTCGTCCGCTGAGAATGCGCTGAAACTTGAGCGGAACCACCACCTCGGCGAGCCCTTGATAAGTGACCACGTAGTAGGCCGGGTGGTAGGCATCGACTCTTCCGGTGAGCTCATTGAGAACTGCATCCAGTGTCCGGCCACAAAAAGGTTGCTCCCGCTCATAACCCGGATAGCTGCCCGGATTGGCCGCAGCACCACCCCACCACGTGGGGATCCAGCGGGGCGCACGGTTATAATGTCGGTCCAGGGCAATGGCCAGATTGCTATAATCGCTTTGGTGGGTGACGGTCACCGACAGGTTCTGACCGTCGGTCGACAGTTGCCTGGTGCCGGCCGGTACTGGCAATCTCGGAGTCTCGGCGCGCAGCATCATGGGCGTCTTAAGAGCGGTGCTCGTGAAGTCTTTGAAATCCCGAGCGGCCGACATGTAGATGAACTCCTGATTTGTATTGAGGTGGGCACCATGTTCATCGACCACCACCTTGGTCTCGTCGGGTATATGCAGCCTGGAGATTCCGACGATGATTAGCTCGACGCCATTCCAAGATTTCATCGTGTAAAAAGGACGACTGCCTGGCACCTCGCTGAAGACACTGGCGGTCATTAGCATGGATGTCCACAGGTAAACAACTATCTCGGTCGCTCGTCTTGTCATGGGTTCTCCTCAGTGACCCCGATATCTCCACCAGCCTGTAACGGTTCATTCGCGTTCCCACGCAGTACCTGCCATATCTCAACTGGGTGGCACCTTCCCGTACCTCTTACAGGAAATCAGAAGTCTGGAATTCATTTACTAGGTGCCAGACACCGCTGAAACCTGAATCCCAAACGCATTCAGGTCGTCCTTCAGGAAGCGTCTTTGGATTCCCATAGCAGAGCCAGATGCGATCGGCCGATGGCGAATTCGGACCCACACATAGGAGCGACCTGCCGGGTTCCACTGTTCGATTTCATGAGACAAGACTTGCCCCTGTGCATTCACAAAACGAAGGTCCGTACCTTCCTTCCGAATGGTCGAGTAGTCGACGAGTGCTGAATCCAGAACCACTAGCGCAGGAAAGTCACGAAGCTCTGCAACACTGGGTTTCAAGGCAAGCAAATGACGGTGCCTCGAGTTGGGTCTCGACCATCAACTGCTGGCATCAGTGACCCCGCAAAGAGCAGCGCTGAGAGCTATTATCAAGGTGCACTGGAACCACACGATAATAGGTCCTTCTGGCTGAAGCGT
>JAKEER010000373.1 GCA_022616615.1 Acidobacteriota bacterium | reverse complement strand
GCATCCTCCCAGAGCAGCGGGCCGAGCCGGCGCTCGCCGAGCCGGCCGGTGGCGAAGAGGCCGCCCAGACCCGGCGTCATCTTGATGAAGTTGGAACGAGAAGAAGGCGCAAGGCTTGAGTTTGTGGAACACCATGGAAAAAAGACTTTCGACATGTCGGTTCTCGACAATTTGGTCCTCACAGAAGGGACGCGGCTTTTCAAGTCAGCGATCTTTGTTCGCACTGGTCAGGGACCTGACCAGTTCGTTTCGCTGGCCTGTGATTCGCAACTTGAAGAAATGGCCAAGTTCTGGCTACGGTTTCTTGGTTGTACTTACGTTGTAGAACCACGTGTCGCGACTAAGCGTTTTTACGAAGCAGCGCTCATGTTCATCAACGACTCGATCTCCGACCCTGTGCAAAAGCATGACCTATATGAACATCTCCACTCTAGAATGAAGCAAGCACGCAGGAGTTTCTCCCCACGGTCATTCCTTGCAGAGTGTGTTCCCTCACCGCTGCAAGGTGGTTTCAAACAACATCTGAGCGATCACAAGATGGAGCTCAATAGCTTTGAATTGGACATCGCGGATATTAAGGCCAAGTTGCGTCGAAGGACCTACTATACAGAGAAAGGGGCAACGGTTTCAGCTCCAGAAGAAGAGGCCGAGCTCATTCAAGTGCGGAAAAGGAGTGTGCTCGTGAACGATGTAGTTGTAACAGTTGACAAGAAGTAGTTGCTGAGGGTCAGGGGTTTGCGCCAGAGTTCTGAGATCGTCTCCTAGGGCGCCGGAGAAGGAACTGGACCGCAGCTTCCCCTTGCTCCAAAAGGCGGACGCGCCGCCTACTGCCTGAACTCCACGTGGAAGAGCACGCCCAGGTGAACATCTCAGGAATAGAGGCTGGGGAGCAAATGGGAAGGGCCTCGGCGGATGCCGAGGCCCTCTTTCCTGTGAGGCGTCTCAGAAGGGCACGCCATCGCCGTTGTCGGACGGGCCGGAAGCCTCAGCGCCAACAGCCGCCGAGCCGGGCTGAGATTGAGCCCGGTTCAGCTTGCGGATAGAGTTGGCGCGGACTTGCCAGAACGTCTGCTTTACGACGGTCGGCTTCTTGCCCTTGCCGTACTGCTTGTCGTAAGTGCTGCTGACAAGGCGGCCCTGGACGTGGACGTGGTCGCCGCTGCGCAGTCGCACGAGGGCGAGCTCGCCCTGGCGGTTCCAAGCCACGACGCGATGCCACTCCGTCCGCGTCTGCCACTCGCCTTGAGCGTTTTTCCACGAACGCTGAGTGGCGACCGAGAAGACGGTGTACACAGCGTCCTTGCCTTGGACTTGGCGTCGCTCGGGGTCTTTCCCGATGAAGCCGATGATTTGGACCGTATTCAGATACATCTTTTTTCTCCTTTTTTTGCCCTCTTCGATTGGGGCACCCAAAAGCGAGTGGATACTGCTCCCAAGGCGAGGGGCCGCTTTTCGGGTGGGAACCGGGAAGTTGCGGGAGGAACCGGAAAAGCAGAGGCCCTGAAGCTGCCGGGCGCAGGAATTATCCCGAAGCCGTGCCCAAGAGAGGGGCGCTAAAAAGGAGCTAAGGTGTATCGAGCCAAATCGGGACGGAGTGGTTGTCGGGATAGCCAGAGTGACGGGAGGTAAGGGGGATTAGAGGTAGAGACTATTCTGATTCCTTGAGGAGGCTGGTCGCCAAGGCCTGGTCAGGAAGCTGCTTTTCTACATGGCGAACCGCTCTGGCCGCAATCTGTTCTGCAGCATGCAAGACGAGAGGATCGATCGTTCTTCCTATGTGGTCTATGGGACTAAGCGGGGAATTGCGCCCGTGGAGTATGCCCGCCATAAACGTACATGTTGATTCAAGCCTTCGGGGCCCTCCGTCCTATGCAGACACCTCTAGGCGTGCGTTCAATTGTCTTGGTAGACAGGACAGGGCGGGGAAGGTGATAAAGCAAAAGTGGCGTTTGCCGCTTATAGGAGCAGATTGTTCTGGATTGCAATGTCGGGTGATGACGGAGCTGTTTCGACGAGCACCTTGAGAGACGCCGCTTCGCGGAGTAGGCGTTCACGGACGAGAGAGCTGGCGCGCGACCACAGCTCCCCAGCTTCGGACGGTGATAGACCAGCACGCCTCAGGCGCCAAGTCTTTTCGGCCTCCCACCACGGAGATGTCAACAACCGGTTCACGCACGCACTCTCATAGTAGAAGCTTGCCCAAATGAGTCGTCGATAGGACGTGTGGACCTGCTTAGCAACCTCAGCCAGCGCGACTTTGCCCTCCGGGGTGTGCTTGTCAAGTGCTACCCAGTAGGGGAAGTCACCTGACGTCGGCCCGACTGACTCTATCGTGGGCATATCGCCTATGGTGGCTAACACCGCTCCTGCTAGAATGCAGGCCTTATCCCATTGCCAAGTCGCTGCCGACAAATACCGTTCGGCGGACGAGATTACGTCGCCTACCCGACGCGCCCTGCTCTGGCCGAGTACCCACTTAAAGAACGCACGGGGCCGCTGGAGTGCTTCGGAGACAATCCTGAGAATGCTCGGATCAGGAACACAGTCCAGCATCGACTGGTCGCCTTCTTGGTAGGCGTATGCAAGTGCGCCGAGGCCGGCGGCATCCTTTTGCTTGGCGGCGTTTGTGACACCAAGCAGGGCAGCCCTTTTGCTTGATAGCTCACGGCTGATTGAAAGGGATGCCGCGAGAGGCCAGCACTCTTCAAACGTGATGACGATTGTGCGTGATCGAAGCCAAGTTTTGTCTCCGTTGTTGTGGAGACGCCCTAAGGCCAGTTCGACAACGTGCGGATAACCACGCCGAGCAGCCTTCTGCAACAAAGAGCGAACTCGCGGGTCAGTTGAAGGTCTTCGAGCTTTCAGAAACATGAGAGCCTAGGTAAACCAGAACTCTAGCTGTTCATGGGTGTACTTCGCATACTTATCGATGCAAATGCAATCGCTCCGGCACTGATGCTGCTGGATTCCTACTTGAATTTTGCCGGTTAACGCTGCCGCTCTGAGTCGCTCCTCCGCCTGAGTGTAGACGTCCTGACCGGACGAAAACTGTCTCTGCGGATTATCTAGCATGATCCGCGCTCGGCGGTTTGGGAAATCGAGCATGCCCGAAGGGGATCGAATGACGAGCATCTTGTCGAAATTGCCGAATCTTATGTTCTTGCCCAGCTCGTCGGCACTTTGAAACCATCTTTCTCCATCGGGTTGGTCGTCGTACCAGTGAATGGGGTTCGACCTGGTGACGAGGACATCGCTGCCTGCGGGTAGCGCGAGAAGAATATCTAGGTCGAGTATAAACAGAACAGGCCCATACTGATTTGGCCCCTTCTTTCGACCAGCCCGAAAGTGAATATCGACATGGTCCAGAAATACGCAACGCCAAATGTCATACTTCTTGTCCTTGTCATCTGAGGATTGTGGGGTTTGTTTGAGCCCCCCATCCTCCACAAAGCCCCGGGACAATAAACCGCGCTGCTCGAGAAACGCGCTGCTAGTAGTCACCGAATTTGCGTGGTGAAGTTGTGTTGCTCCGATCTTTGTCAGGACGGCATGTACCTCTGATCCCTGCATATGACCCCCTCTCAGGAACCGTGTAATCGCACCGCTGATGCTCCGACGGTGGGTCTGGACAAGTCAAGTCTATCGCTATTTACGGCAGAAAATACATTGACCTCTCACAGCGCACAAGGCGTAGCCTAGGAGATAATGCTTCGGGCGATCGACCTTGAAAGCCAAACCTCAGAGATGGAAGCGGAATTGGATGCTGCCATTGCGGATTCGGAGTCGTCGGACGATTCCGACGGTTGAAGAAAGCTGTTGATTGGCAGCTACATGACTGGCGTCCGATAACTCTCTAAGGTGGGCGGGTGGCGGGGACGTTGCGCGGCTCCAAAGGTTTCGTCTCATCCAAGGTGAGTGAGCGTTCTCTGTCTTCATTGGACCTACGGAACAGCGTAATAAATGGGAGGCAGGGCTGTTAGCCGACCCTCCCCCTGCTTGTTCAAGCTGCCCCTGAAGTTCTGGCCTACAATGCTACGGACTGGACTCTTCTGCGTCGAATCGGGAAACAATACTGGTATCCTCTGAGCGGTTCGCAAGAGAACGAGCCGGTGTTATTCGGCGAGACGGACGAGGCGGCTCAGCCGCGTATTCAGGGCCTTAGCCAATTCGTTTGCAACTTCTATCCCAACACTGACCTTCCCCAACTCAATCGAGCTCACGTAGGTGCGGTGGATGCGCGCTCGCTCAGCAAACTCCTCTTGCGACCAGCCAAGCTGCTCCCGCCTTCGCCGGACAGCGAGGCCAAAGGTCTTCCGGCTGAATCTGGTGCTGAGAGGCACCCCGCTTCTATAGGCGTGTGCAGTCTATAAATCTACAGACGATCCTCTGCAGAAATGACTTGACCGTGGAGTGACCTAGCGGTAGGCTTGGGCGCGGATTTGGTCAAGACAGCCGGTGCCGAGAATCCTCATCGTCGATGACGATCAAGCAATTCAGGAGTACGTACTTGAAACGGCCCGGTCCTTGGGGTACGGTGCGTGGGCGTGCAGTTCAGCCGAAGAAGCCCTAGCCTTTGTGCGTGATTGGCATCCAGATGTCGTGATTACAGATTACGAGTTGCTTGGCACGGATGGGCTGGGCCTAGCGGTGAAGCTTCGCGGCGAGTACGAAACCCTGGCGGTTCTGATGAGCGGTAATCCAGATGCGGGCAACAGGGCGAGAGAGGTAGGGATAGGATTTATTGGTAAGCCATTCAATATCCAGGAGTTAAGAAGACTCCTAGGCGCGTGGAACTCGGAGTCGAGGGTTAGCAGGACAACTTAGGGCAATGCAGCGTCTTGCGATCTCATTCCTGGCCGCACTGCTTCTTCTTTGCGCTACGGTCGGACTGCGAAACGCAGCGATGAGTGCTCAAATTCAACGAGCGCCAGTCATCCGTAGCTTGGTGAGTGCTCCGCCGCCGCTTGGCATGGGTTCCTAGTTTGATTTCGATGCGTCCCTCACTAGTCGAGCTTGGCCGTTCTCTTCATGGTCCTTGGCGCACCCCTGGGGGGGATATTCTCAAACACGTTCTGCGCATCGTTGCGGGTGATCACCGTGTCGTACAGTCCGATGTCCTCGCCTTCGTGCTTGTTGATCCCGGTGTAGCTCAGGCTGGCATCCTCATAGCGCTTGAACTTGTAGACCGCGTCGTTCATCAGGGCGCTGTTGAAGACCCCCAGGCTGACCAGCAACTCGAACTCCTTCACGGTCAGGCCCGTGACCTTCTTGAACAGGCCCGGTTCCAGTTGCGTAATCACATCCTTCAGCGACCGCTCGCGGAAGTCGGTCAGGTACATGAAAATCGGGACCCGCGTGGCGAATTTGATGAGCTTCTCCTGAATCTGCTTCCGGAGGCTCCTATACTTCTTTTCCTCTTCGGTCAGTTCCTTCTTCTCCTTCGCCGATAACTTCTCGTCGTTGGCCTCCTTGCGGGCCTTCTTCACGGCGTCCGACTTGTTGATGATGGTCTCGATGTCCTGGTTAAGATTGCGGAAACCCTCGATGCTCATGAGGGCATCCATTGCCTTCTTGTTGTTCATCAGGCGGCGAAGGGTGTCGTTGTCCACATTGACGAGCAATGCGCTTTCCCACCGCCGCGCCAGCAGGGTTGCCGTCGTGCCGCTCATCGCCATGTCGAGAATGCCTGCGGCGTCAATCTGTTTCATGGAACTGCCGTCGTAGGCCAG
>JAKEER010000372.1 GCA_022616615.1 Acidobacteriota bacterium | reverse complement strand
CGCAGTTTGTCATGTGTGCGTACAGTCCGCATACATCGCAAAAAGCACGATGTATGCGCCACCCAGAGTTGATACCTTTATTTATTGACGCTGCCTTAGCGCGAATCGCCCCGCCCACCGCGTCTCTGAGACTGCTTCTTTTGTCCCTTTAGATTTCTACTGCTCGTCATGGCTTGCCACCCCGTCACGAAGGCCTCAATCAGCGTTCTCTTGCTGTTGGCAGGCCTTTGCGTCAGTCTGGTTCCAAGTCAATCTCATGGACAAGCAGGACCTGGACTGCCTCATGCCTTGCAGGCACAAAAGTTGATGCAAAACCAGCAGAACCTCGAGGCCCTTCAGGAGTGGAAGCGCGCCTTGCAGGCCGAACCCAGAAATGCGCTCTACCACAATCTCTGCGGACTCGCACTGCAAGCGGTCGGACGGGTGCGGGAAGCCCGCAACGCTTTTCAGAAGGCCACACAGCTCAATCCCCGCCTGGCGGATGCATACTCCAACCTTGCATACAGCTTATGGAGCGAGGGACAAGATCAGGAGGCAGCTACTCAGTTCGAGAAGGCGTTGCGCTTGCGGCCGGCTGATAGGGCCCTGCACCTTGCCAGGGGCTTGCTCTTCGCTTCTGCTGGTGATGTTTCAAAGGCTGTTGATCACTTTGACCAGGCTCAGCCCTGGCCTGCGGACGCGGAGACTCGCTGGATCGTTTTCACCACCTACCTCCGTTCTCGGCGCTGGCCAGAAGCCCTGGCCGCGGTTCGCAGCTTGCCGGAGGAGTTTAGGACGCAGATGGCAGTTGCCCAGGCCTTTTGCCAAGCTGGACGAGCGAAAGAGGCCATTCCGTTTCTACTCAAGGCCAGGGAAAGAAACCTGGCAGACTTGAGTGTTTTACTTTTGCTTGCCAACGCGCATCTGGACAGTGGGCAGCCTGAGTCAGCTTTGAGAGCGATTGAAGAAATCCCCGAGGCGCGGCGACTTGAGTTTGAGGTGATTGAGGTTCGGGGCTCGATTCTGCTGAAACTAGGCCGGCGGTTTGAGGCCCAAAAGCAGTTCGAAAGACTGCCGGAGCGTTATCCAACGGCTCCTGAGTCCTACATCCACGCCACTCAGATTCCTTTGGAAGATCAAGACTGGAACAGGGTCCTTGCAATTCTCAACGAGGGCCTGGGGAAACTTCCCGATCATTGGCTGCTGCTTTACCGGCGGGCGATGGCATATCGTCTGAGCGGTTCCCTGGAACCCGCGCGAGATGACTTGCTCAAGGCTCTCAGGCACGATGGCGATGTCGCCTTGGTCTCGGCAGCTCTGGGAGAGTTATACGGGAAACTCGACGACCTGCCCAGCGCGGCAGAAGTTTTTCACGAGGCCCTTGGCCAGACTGGCCGTCCGGAGTTCCAGTATGCTCTGGCCCTCGCTCTCGAAAGAATGGGAGATGACAGCCAGGCGCTTATCGAGTTCAAGAAGGCCGTTTCTCTCTTTCCAAGGAATGCGCGAGCTCGTTTCGCGTATGGCAAACTCTTGCAGCGAACAGGGCAACTGGCGCTGGCAAAGCAGGAGCTCGAGCAAGCGCGAGCACTTGATCCCAAGTTGTCTGACGCGCTCTATGCCCTAAGCCGGCTCTATTCGGTCCTGGGCCAAACCGATCTGGCTTCCAGGACCGCTCAAGAGTTTCTAGGCTCCAAGCAGAAGCAAGCTGGCCAATGAAACCCGTTTCATGCAAGGCTGCTCCATCCTATTAAGAAGGAGAACTATTTCATGCCTGACGCGCTACAAGATCAAGTAAGGAATGGCGCATCCTCGGCCCGCCTCCAAGCCATCTTTCCTCTTCGCTTGCGAGCTGGATGGCGCGTCCAGCTCTCCTGCCTGACCCTATGTCTGGGACTCTTCTGTGCAGGCCCAAATTCGCAGACCGCTCAAAGTACCGCGACTTCACAAGAGAACCGGAAAGTCCGGCTGATCGTGCTGACCGATATTGGTGGCGATCCCGACGACGAACAATCGCTGGTGCGTCTTCTCGTCTATGCAAACGAGTTTGACATCGAGGGACTCATTGCCGGCGCGCATCCTTACAAGGACGGCTCGCCCGATGTCCGCACGGACCTGATTGAAGAACGGGTCCGCGCCTATGGCGAGGTCCGTGAGAATCTGCTGCGGCACAAGAAGGGCTACCCCAGCATGCAATACCTGCTGGACCGCATCAAGAGGGGCCATCCAGACGCCCTGAATACCGAGCACGCCAAAGACGATGTGTGGAGGTCAATCGGCAACGGAAAAGACACAGAGGGCTCGGGATGGATAATTTCTGTCGTGGACAAGCCCGATCCCCGGCCCGTTTGGTTTTCGATCTGGGGAGGCCCTAATGAACTGGCTCAAGCCATCTGGAAGGTCTCCAGGACTCGCACTCCTGAACAACTGGCGGCGTTCAAAGCAAAAATTCGCGTACACGCGTGCGGTGATCAGGACAACACGGGGTTCTGGCTGGAAAAATACCATCCAGACATTTTCTGGCTTCGCAACGGCTTGGAGAACTGGCAGGAGCACTACGACAAGCAGATGATCCGAGGGATGTACCAACTGGGTGACCAGTCACTGATGTCTACCGAGTGGATGAATACGCACGTTCGGCAGAACCACGGGCCACTCGGCGCGCTTTACCCGTCCAAGACTTGGAGCCCTCCAAACAATGCCATGAAGGAAGGTGACACTCCCACTTGGTTCAGCCTGGTGCCCAATGGCCTGGGAGATCCAAGGGAGCCGGCGTGGGGGGGTTGGGGCGGGCGGTTTGTAAAGGGACCGGTGCGTTATGAGGATGCCGAGGACACCCATTGGGGCATCACGAGCGAGCGCGTCTGCATCGCCCGTTGGCGGCCTCATTTCCAGGCAGATTTTCAAGCGCGCATGGACTGGTGTGCGACAACACTGTATAGAGAGGCCAACCATGAACCAGTCGCGAAAGTCGATGGACTTCTGAGACGGAAGGTCGCGCCAGGGACGGTGGTGAACCTAAGCGCTGCTGGTTCGAGCGATCCCGACGGCAACACCCTCTCATATAACTGGTATTTTTATAAGGAATCCAGTAGCTACAAAGGAGATCTCACCATTAACAATGCGGATGCGTCTCAGGCCAGCTTCCCTGCTCCCAAGGTCGATTCGGCACAGGCGATTCATATCATCTTGACAGTGACTGACAACGGCACTCCAAACCTTTCCCGATATAAGCGAGTCATCGTCACAGTTGAGGCAGCGGCGAAAAAGTAGCCGATCCACAAGCAGCACTACAACGCTATTTAGTTTCTGTCGCGAAACTCGAAGAGCCTTACTGGTTGCCACTCTCGCGAGATCGGCTCCCCTTTCCCCGCGTCTCCCCGCTGGGGCGAGGGGAGCCGAGAATTGCATTTGGGGCTCAACTCCACACCCGTGCTGCCTTCCGACTTTTGCGACAGAAACTATCTAGCATCGGTTTCACTGCCCAGATGGATGGAGGCAGGCCAACAGAAATAGAATTCGCCGGCGGTGAAAGAACAGGACGAGACTGATGAAAAAAAATCGATTTCAGGAAGTACTGTCCCGCGGCCAGATCCCGATCGGCCACATGATTGTCGACTTCAACGTCCGTGGGCTTGCCAAGATGCTCGAAGTCGCCGGGCTCGACTTCGTGGTAATCGATATGGAGCACGGAGGCTTCGGTCATGCCGGCGTCGCCGACTTGGTGGCTTGGTTCAAGGCGACCAGCGTCGCGCCATTCGTCCGGGTGCCCGTCGGGACCTATCCTTTCATCGCCCGGGTGCTCGATACTGGGGCACTCGGCGTGATGGTCCCAAACGTGAAGACCGGCTCCGAAGCACGGACGATCGTCGAAGCGGTCAAGTATCGGCCGCTCGGCGGCCGCGGGTTGACGTTCGGCTCAGCGGTGAACGACTACGAAGGCGTACCCGACGTAAGCGAGTACATGCGCGAAGCGAACGAGCGCACGACTGTCATCTGCCAGATTGAAAGCCACGAAGCTTTGGACCATTTGGATGATATTGCCAGCACGCGCGGCATCGACGTCCTCTGGGTCGGCCAGTTCGACCTAACCAACTCCATGGGCATTCCGGGCGATTTCAAGAACTCGCGCTTCCACAGCGCCCTCAAGCAGGTGATCGCGACGGCGCACAAGCACGGCAAACATGCAGCCATCCAGGGTGGCAGCGTGGCGCAGCTCAAGGGATGGGCCGAGCTGGGCTTCGATGCGCTCTCGTACAGCGAGGACATCGGCGTTTACATCGCGGCCGTGTCCGACGGAGTGAAGGACCTCCGCGCGGCGGTTGCGCGGCCGGCGGCGGAGGGCACCCGCCATGAATGACCTGCGGTTCGCTTTGGTTGGGGCCGGATTCTGGGCGCGTTTTCAGCTCGCGGGCTGGCGCCAGGCGGGAGGCGGGACGTGTGTGGCCATCTGCGATCGGTCCTCAGCCAAAGCGGCAGCGCTGGCACACGACTTCGGCATCCCCCGCATCTACGAAGATGCCGAGGAGATGGTGAAAAACGAGAAGTTCGAGGTCCTGGACATCGTGGCCAGCGTCGAAGCGCATGCGCCACTGGTGCGACTGGCAGCGGCGCACCGCCTGCCTGTTGTCTGTCAAAAGCCGATGGCGGCGTCCCTGCGGGAAGCGGAAGAAATGGTTGCGGTGTGCCGCAGCGCCGGGGTGCCATTCCTGGTTCACGAGAATGCCCGCTGGTACAACACCATCCGCGAGCTAAAAAATGTCCTCGATCGCGGAACCATCGGGACGCCATTTCGGGCGCGCATCGAGTACTGCAACGGCTATCCTGTTTTCGACAACCAGACCTTCTTGAAAGAACTGGAGCAGTTTATCCTGACTGACATGGGCAGCCATATCCTCGACGTGGCCCGCTTTCTCTTCGGGGAGGCGCGGAGTATTTACTGTCAAGTGCGGCAGGTACACCCGGGAATTCGGGGAGAGGACGTCGCAACGGCGATTATGGACATGGGCGGGAGAACCACGGTCACCTGCGAGTTATCGTACGCAAGCATCCTGGAGCGAGACCCTTATCCAGAAATTCTAGTGTCCGTGGAAGGCAATCAGGGCTCGGTGGTACTCGCCCAAGACCACTGGATCCGGGTCACGACCAAGGAGGGGACGTGGGCGCGGCGATATCCGCCGCCAAGCTACCCGTGGGTGGATCCCGTCGAAGGGATCGGCCAAACCTGCATTGTTGCCTGCGTTGAGCACCTCCGCAGGGCGCTGCAAGGTGAGTGTGCAGCCGAGACCACTGGAGAGGATAATCTGAAGACGGTGCGCCTCGTCTTTGGCAGCTACGAGTCAGCAGCGCAAAACCAAGTGCTATTAATGGGAGCATAAGTAGGAGCACAGAGCTGCGTCCCCGTTCGTAGTACCGCCTTTAGGCGGATGCTGAAAAACTCGAACGACGCTCCCTACCGGTCGCGGTACGGAAACACCAGGCTGTGACTCCAAAGCAGTTACGGTACCGCGCGCGGTAGCAAGCGGCGACTAGCCTCTCATCTGGAGAGTTTTTCAGCGTCCTGTTAGGCGGCCCGGCTAGAGCCGGTACTACAAACGTGGAATGCCCTCTTACCTTTGCACTAACTAATATGCCTCAATCGACAGACACAAAACTGACGGATACAAACTCAGCTCAGGCGGCGATGCCGCTATGGCTTGTCTACAGCCTGCTTGCTGTGCTCGGATTCGGAGTGTGGGGACTGTTCTCCACGGTAGCCAGCCAGCGCCTATCGCCCTGGCAAGTCCAGGTTTTTTCCACGTTCGGCATGGTCCCGGTGGCAGCCGCTGCCGCATTCGCAAAAGACTTCATGAAGGGCAACAACCTTCGTCGAGGCAGTGGCTGGGCTCTGTTCACAGGAGTCGGAACTGCTGTGGCGAACGTTGCATTGTTCACCGCACTGAGCAGAGGAGCCGAGGCGTCCATCATCTTTCCTCTCACGGGGATGTTTCCGCTGGTGACGATCTTCGTTGCTTGGGTCTTCCTGCGCGAGCGGGTCGGTCGATTCCAGAAGATTGGGATTGGCATGGCATTGGTCGCCATTCTGCTGTTCAGCATGGTCGACAGCGGCGGCTCAGAACCTGGTGACATCGACCACAGTCTGCAACGATGGATCTGGATGGGGCTTTCGGTCATCTGCTTGCTTGGATGGGGCGTAACGGGAGTCACCCAGAAACTCGCCACTCGGGACATATCGAACGGCTTGTCGATAGTCGTTTACGTGGTCGCCAATCTGGTCGTGGCCGCCGTCATCACAATTGTGCATCCCCTCGAGTGGAGCATCGGATGGCCTGCCTGGGCACTGTGCCTGGCCGTCGGCGTCTGTTTCGGACTCGGCACGCTGTTTCTTTTCGCAGCCTACCCGGCTGGAGGAAAGGTCAGCATCGTGAGTACGTTGGGCTCCCTCTACCCGGCAATCACCGTGGTCTTCGCAGTCCCGTTGTTCGGCGAGCGGGTGACGCTGCTCAAGGGGATCGGCATTGTTCTGGCGCTCGCTGCTGGGGTCGTGCTCAGCCGCGACAGTTCCGCTCCAGCCCCGTCTTTGTGATGGTTTGCGGCTCTGGTCGACCGGGAGTATGTTAGGCAGGTACGTCCGCATTCCGGCCAAGCGGGCGACGGCGGTCGCCGCGCGAGCCGGAATCGCGTGTGTCGCGGAGACTGATAACGGCTCTAACACTTGGCGGCGACGGGCCTTCAACTGTGCGGGGACTCCGGCACGAGAGTCTCCTTTCTGACAGTCCCTTTACTATTCAGAATACCTCCCCTTTCCACTGCAACCAAATTATCTTCGTTTTACACCCCGACCAGCTATTTGGCTTTACGCACGGATGGCTCTGCGGGATGTTTCGCTATTTTCTTCTGCTTGCCTTTTTTCGTGCACTATTGCACCGACATTCGGCGGTGCTGGACCCTATCCTCCCTCGAAAAGTTCTTGACGAGGAAAAGCAGGCGACGCTATTCAAAAATCTCCCAGTATCAATCGCCAACAATGGCCAATGCGGACGCTCACACAGCACGTCGCACCGGCAACACCTGGCGGAAGGGAAAAAGAAACGAATGACAAGGTTGCCGGCCTCGCGCAGGGGCCGGACACACAGTGCTGCATCACCTGAAAAGGAGGATCGCATGGCTGCCTCACCCGAACGGATCAATCCCAAAGAGGCACACGAGCACCTAGAGTCGGACTCCGACGCCATGCT
>JAKEER010000371.1 GCA_022616615.1 Acidobacteriota bacterium | reverse complement strand
TCCCTAAGCCGGTGGTGTCGCTGGCGCTCAACCACCGGCTAATAGCTGCGAAGCCTCCGGCTTGTCTCATAGTCGTGACCAATGCCTGTGACTCCCTGTGTAGGATGCCCGCCACTCTTAATTGCACCCACCGAAGAATAGTCACGTGACCATTCGGATAGGTTTGGCAACGGAAAATCGAAATGATGCCATTCAGACCGGCACTGTGTGCTAGAATCCCCCACATCTTTCCACCCGGTGTCACTCAGTGCCAAAAGTCTGTAACGTTCCCAGCTTATCTCTAGGAGTGTTCCGGTTTGTTCTGGCGCCGCAAGAGCGGCTTGCTTTGCCGGCTTTGAACAAGAGCAACACGCTTCGGGGTGGCTTCGGGCACGCCTTCAGAAGGTTATGCTGTATTCCCCAATGTAACGATACTCAGAACTGTCCCATTGCCGTCACGTGTCCCTACAAGGCGATCTTCGAGCCTTCCCCTCCCACGAACTCAGACCGTCTGTCGAAGAACCAGGACATTCCGCGCCCTTTTGTGTTTCGTGCTCCTCAAAGCGGAAAGACTCATTTTGAGCGAGGAGATTTTTTTGAGTTCGACCTGGTTCTTCTCGGTCGAGCGCTGGAGTTTGTCGCTTATTTCGTGCTGGCTTTTCGAGAGTTGGCCTCGAACGGATTTGGCTTGAACCGGGCTCGCTGCACGCTCCGACAAGCGCACTCACTGAACTGGTCCTCAGCTGGCAAACTTGGCTGGCATGTGTCGCAGAAAATCTTCGACGCAGAGGACCAACTTTTCCGATCCGCTGCCTCGCCGGATATAGCCAGGTGGGTCCAGCTACGATGCGACGAATGGCTCCGCGCCCCTTCTTTGTCGACAGTTCCAGCCACCGGGTCACCGCGAGATCTGGTCATAGCAGAGAGCCAGGCGCTGCGAGCGCCGGCGAAAACTCCCCTTTTGGGTGTGGCGCGGAGCGCCCGGGAACCCTCCACCTTTGAAGGCGGTGGCGCAAACGCCAGTTGGCATCCTCGTCAGGCAACATCTCCGATGCATGGCCAACGTTCGCCCGGTGAACTTGGCTTGCGTTTCACGGTACGTTTTCTCACTCCAACACTCCTGAAAGCAGACGGCCAAGTCATCCGCCGTCCCGAGTTTCATCATTTCTTCAAGCGGGTGCGAGACCGGATTAACGCACTGTGCACCTTTTTCGTTGAGGGGCCGCTGCAGGCCGATTTCCGGGGCCTCGGTGAGCGCGCCGAGACAGTTGAGACCGTCTCTTCGCGGTTCGAATGGGTCGAGCGGCATCGCACCTCTTCCAAGACCGGCCAGCGCCATGAGCTTTCCGGCTTTGTCGGTGAAGCCACCTACGAAGGCAACTTCTCTGAGTTTCTCCCCTGGCTCGCGCTTGGTGAGCTAACTCATGTGGGAAAGCACGCAGCCTGGGGAAACGGGTGGTTTGAAACAAGCCGGCTTCGCCCACCCTGACCCGAATGCGTTCAGTTTCTTTGCGCTAACGACATCATGAGCGAATACCAATACTACGAATTCCAGGCAATTGATCGCCCGCTAAGCCAGCCAGAGCTGGAGCATCTGCGCAACCTCTCCAGTCGGGCGCATATCACGTCTCACAGCTTCGTCAACACCTACAACTGGGGCGACTTCAAAGGCCGGCCAGAGCGGCTGATGGAGACGTGCTTCGATGCCTTCGTCTATGTGGCCAACTGGGGGACCCACCAGCTCATGTTCCGGGTTCCCCGCCAGCTGCTCGACCGCGGAAGGGTATCAGAGTATCTGTGCGGCGACAGCTTGAAAGCCTGGGAGAAGAACGAGTTTTTCATCCTGGAATTCCTGTTTCAAGAGGAGGGCGGCGGCGATTGGGTAGAAGGCGAAGGCTGGATGGCCGCGCTGCTGCCGCTGCGCGCCGATCTGCAGCGAGGCGACCTCCGTTGCCTCTACCTCGGCTGGCTGGGCGTGGTAGAGTCGCGAGAACTAGCTGACGATGATCTGGAACCGCCTGTTCCTCCGGGATTGCAGACACTCTCGGGATCGCTCGAAAGCCTCGCCAATTTTCTGCGCATCGATCCCGACCTGATTGAGGTGGCGGCCGAAGCAAGTGGCAGCCTCGAGCTGGCGGCTCCTTCGGCCGCAGAGCTCTCCTCATGGATCGCGACTCTTGCCGAACCGGAAAAGGACGCCCTGCTGCTGGAGTTGTTGACAAAGAACGACGCTTACTTCCAGCAGCGCCTGCTAAAGCGCTTTGAACAGGAAACGTCACCGTCGAACCAAGGCAACTCGCTTTCAGCCAAACGGCGGAGAGTGGGCGAATTACTGTCGCGAGCTGAGGCGCTCTCTGCCGAAAAATCGCGTCGCGAAGCCGAGCGCCGCGCGGCCGAGGAAGCGCGGCGAAAGCAAGACCAAGCTGCTGCGCGGGCCAAACTCTTGAACCAGCTCGCCGGCCAGGAACCACAGCTCTGGACGAAGGTGGAGTTGCTGGTGCAGAACTCTGTCCCTAAGAACTACGACGAGGCCATCCGCCTGCTGGTGGACTTGCGGGACTTGGCGACCCGCTCTGGCCAAACAGCCGGTTTTGAGTCCAGGTTGCGCAACCTCCGCCAACGCTACCAACGGCGGTCCAGTCTCCTCGCGCGCATTGACAAGGCGGGCTTGGACCGCCGATGACGGGCTGCCGGCTGTCACCAACCGAACCTGAGGAATGGCCAGCGAGTCCGCCGACAACTGCGACAGGGTTTTGCGCACATGGCGGTTTGACATCCAATGAGGCATGTCCCAAGCGAAACGCGGAGACTCATCAAGTTGACTGGCGCGATTGGAATGAAACAATCAGAATCATGAATGCCAGCCGGGTAGGAAAGCGGGGCACGGTCGTGATCCCTCAAAATCTGCCAAAGCGCTTCGGGATTCAGGAAGGAAGCTTTGTGGTTGCCGAAGAGCGGCCGGAGGGCATCCTGATCCGTCCGGCCGTGCTGACGCCAGTGGAGGTTTATGCCCCGGAGAGAAGAGCTGAGTTCTTTCTGAACAACGCCGTTGACGCCAGGTCGTATGCAGAAGCCGTGGCGGAAGTTCGAAAGATGGGTCTGAATCCCAACAAGATAACGCACCAGAAACCTCGTGGGGCTTGATTTGTGGATCGAGTCTTCCTGGATGCCAATGTGCTGTATTCCGCCGCCTGCCTGAGCTCGGCTGCTCTGGGGTGCAATTAAAAGTGGCTTTGCTGGTGATTAATAGATCTCGATGCAACCTGAATCCGGACCGCTGCCAAACACAATGATCTGGTCAAAGATTCTCGATCACCGAAACGCGTTGATT
>JAKEER010000370.1 GCA_022616615.1 Acidobacteriota bacterium | reverse complement strand
ATCAGGCAGAACAGGCGCTTATGGCTTACCGCCAAGTGCTGGCTCACCATCCCACCTCATTGGCTGCTCAGCTCGGGCTGGCTCAAGGTGAATTACTGGCGGGAAGAGATGCGATGGCCGCCCAGGAATATGAGCGGGTCCTGGGGATCGACGAGAAAAATACGGTGGCATTGCTTCAACTGGCGCGGCTCTACTCACATGAGAGACAGGGCTGGAAACGCTCTGAAGAGGTATTCCAACGGTATCTAGAGCTCAAGCCCGAAAATCCGGAAGCACAACTGGGGCTGGCTCGAGTCCTCGCGTGGCAAGGAAAAGCACAGCAGGCTGTCGAGATTTTCTCTCGAAAGCTTGTGGCTGCTTTGATGAACCAGCAAGACCAGCGCGATTTTGCATTTGCACTAATCAAGACGGGGAAACACGAACAGGCTGAGCCGGTGCTTCACCGTCTTCTGGCTGAAAGGCCAGGGGATTTTGAACTGAAGTTGCAGCTCGCCAGCTTGTATGCATCACGAAAGGACTGGGACAGCGCCCTTCCGCTTTACCGCGCGCTCTTGCAGGAAAGACCAAACGATGCCCGCGTGAACCTAACGTATGGGCTCGGGCTTCTGGCCATCAAAAACTACTCTTCGGCGCTGGGACCTCTTCAAAAGGCCTGCGCCGCTTTGCCGAACTCGGGAGAAGGTTGCCTGGGTTATGCGCGGGCATTCAAGGGAACCGGCAAACTCAAGGAGGCCGCCAAGCAATTCGAGCGCGCCATGCCGCACTACAGCGGTAACGCTGCGATAACGCGCGAGTACGCTGATCTCCTGCTCGAAAAGCGCGACTATCGGAACTCGGAAAAACAGTATAAGACCGCCTACTCCATTGGACTGCGTGACGATGCCCTGTTGGTAGGACTCGCGGGCGCGTTGCGCGGCAACGGCAAACCAAAGGAGGCGCTAGCCTATCTCGAGGAACTCTATCGGCGTCAGCCGACTGACCGCATCGCTTTAGAACTTGCCAAGCTGCACAAGAAACTCGGGAATAACAATCGGGCACTGGAACTTCTGGAAAAGATTGAGAGCTCGGCAAAATCCAAGCCCCGAAAGGACCGTGCGTGACCTCATGATGCTCTGCCAGCGTTGCAAAGCTGAGCTCGAAGAAGGTTTTCAGTTCTGCTCGAAGTGTGGCGCGCCTCATGGAGCAACCGGCCGATTCTTCAGAGGAGTGCAGAACAGACGATCACTCTACCTCGGTATCACTCTCGCAGTCGCGCTGTTTGCAGGAGGTCTGACCTTTCTTGCGGCTCGGCAAAATCAAATAGCAGGCCTCAAACAGGGAAAACGCGATGGTTTGACCTATGCGGCATGGTTGGCGCAGGAATCGCCGTCCCTTTCGACTCTACAGGCGGTTTTAGGGAGGGCATTTCGTGACAGCCAGGTCGCAGCCGGGCGCTCCATTGCGTGGTTCAAGATCAGCGATGGGTTCCTGGGAGTTGAAAGCCCCGGCGGCTTCATTCACTTTCGGCCCAACAAACCTGCGCTTCACAACCCAGTGCTTTCGCGTTACCAGCGCCGGGGCGATCCTGTGACCGTTGCAGGCGGAGTGGTGACGAACTACGAAGGGCCGAACGATTTGGCGTTAACTGCCTTGGCAAGTGAAAAGCAACCAGCAGTGGTTAACGAGTTCATCGTGTGGAAACGGTCTGAGAATTGACCAGAGCGGGGCGAAGCGTGATGCGTGAGACATGAGAACGAGGAGATGAGTCACCAATCACGTTTTACGCTTCACGTTTCTCGTATCGACACCGTCGTTCAAACTCTCTAACAAGGGGGACTCCAATGAAACGAATATTTGTTAGCACCGTCTTTGTGATTTTGCTCGCTGGAGGACTTCTGCCTGCAAGCGACAAAACAGAAGCTAGCCCGGGAATACATCGTCCGGTGAGCTCGCAGGAAATTGAAGAATTGAAACGGCAGATCTCCGACGAAACACAGTCGAACATTGAGTTTCTCGCTGACTTTCATACCGAATCTGGAGATTTGAATAACCGGCTAGACTTCTGGCGTTTTGGAGCGAGGCTGAACTACAAGAAGAGTTCCGGGACACTGTTTTACTTCGGCGGAGTCCACACACCCTATAGAACGCGCGACAGCGTGGTGGATGCCTGGGGCACTAATCTCACCGCGGGTATAAAGGGAAAGCTTTCCGAACAGGTAAGCACCCAAGTTGAAGTAAGCGGCACTCGCTTCAGCACGAATACAACAACGATTAATGCCCTCGGATCCTTGCATTTCAAGGCCTCTGAGCGCTCGGGTCTCTACGTCACGGCGAGCCGGTCGAACGTCGAAGAGTCAATGCTCTCGGCCGTTGGTTTACGGCCGGTGTCCGGGCCGTTCGCCGGCAAGCTCGTCGGGAGAGTGATGGACAATCGGGTGATCCTGGGCGGACAGACCGGTTTGGTTGGGAACCTTGATCTCTTCGGCGAAGGAGGCGTAGGAAATCGCGAAGGCAGCAATGTGGATTCCAACTTCTTTAAGATGGCGAGCGGCGGCTTGGGCTACAACATCTTCGCTGCCGCGGAAGAAGACCCGTTAAGTTTGTTCCGCGTTAGCTACTCAGTGAACTATTTTGGATTTGAGGAAGATCGTCTCGGTTTCGGAGGAGCCTCGCTGCTAACGCGGACCGGAAGGTCCATCCCTCCGGCACTGCTGGGAAGCGACGGCATCTCGCCTCTTCCTGGGTCAACACAGGCTGGCATTGGCGGTTATTTCAGCCCAGAACGCTACCTCAGCAACGTTGCTCGCATCGATTTGCAAGGACGCCCGAGTCAAACCGTGCGCTATCGGCTTTCTGGATTTGCAGGAGGCCAGAACTACACAGGTTCTGCGACGCGCCTGGTGAGCGGTTTCTCAGCAAATCTGACGTTCCGGCTCAACGACGTCTTTTCGCTGCCGGTCGGCTATCTGGTAGATAACTTCGGTCCGTTCACACAACAGTCTGCATTTGTCAGGCTAGCCGTGATGTTCTAGCCGATGAGGTTATTCGAGGCCCGTCATTCCCGCGAAAGCGGGAATCCAGCTCTCATAGGGAGACACTGGATTCCCGCTTTCGCGGGAATGACGCACAGGGGAAGCACTTAAATCGCCTGCGGCGGTTCCCTGAGGCTCCATTGGACATTGCAATTATAGTGACACTTCGTCTGCCTGCGTCGATTCGATGCTGCCCAGCCTGGCTTCGGCTCCCCTCTCCCCAACGCGGGAGAGGGGGACCGAAGTCCACTCTTTTTTCATAGCTTCTGGGGTTGAGCAGCGTCGTCACTGTATTCTGCAATTCTCAATAATATGTCGCGGCAACGGTTCAAGATAGAAATCAGTCACTGGCTTCCCGGCGTTGCCCTGCTGATCGTCCTCTTTCTGCCTCTGGTTTATTCCGCGATTGTCGTACCGCTATCGCCGCGGGAACAGGCGCTAGTGTCCCTGGCGCTCATCGCCTTCGCGATGCTGGCTAGCCTCTTCCGCGTGATGCGCCCGTTGATCATTTTCCTCAGCTGCTTTGCCTCGATGCGCTACTTCTATTGGCGCATCAGTTCCACCCTGAATCTCGATTCCGAGTTCGATGCACTGATTTCCGTTCTGTTGTTGAGCGCTGAATGCTATGGATTGCTCATTCTCTTTCTGGGCTACTTCCAAACCATTGAGGTCCTGAAGCGCGAGCTGCCGCCTCTCAATGCCTACCCCAGTGTGGACGTCTTCATACCGACATACAACGAGCCCATCGACATTGTTCGCCGCACCGTGATTGGTGCCATGGCGATCTGCTACCCGAATAAGAAGGTCTATGTCCTGGACGACGGACATAGGTCCGAGATCCAAACTATGGCGGAAAACCTGGGCGCGCATTACCTAACCCGGCCCGACAACCGGCATGCCAAAGCAGGAAATCTGAACCAGGCGCTCGGCCAGACCGATAGCGAATTGCTGGCAATCTTCGACGCAGACCACGTGCCGGTGCGAGGTTTTCTGCAAAAGACTGTCGGATTCTTTGAGAATGACGACGTAGCGCTGGTCCAGACGGCTCAGCACTTCTTCAACCCCGACCCCTATGAGCGTAACCTGCACCTGGCCGGAAAAGTCGCGCCAGAGCAGTCGTTCTTCTACCATGTCATTCAGCCGGGAAATGACTTCTGGAATGCAGCGTTCTTTTGCGGTTCCTGTGCCGTGTT
>JAKEER010000369.1 GCA_022616615.1 Acidobacteriota bacterium | reverse complement strand
CTAGTCCTCTACACCTATTTCATCCAGGATCAGGATTCCTTGGAATCAGGGCGGCCGCTGGAGACTGTGCTGATGCTCTGGTCGGTTGTTCCCAGCGCTCTCCTCGGCTACTTCATTTTCCGGCACAACTTTCTGGAAATCGCCATTCAACGGAGCTTCGGTTATCCCTTTGCCGCGGTCGTGTTGCTGCTGCTTTACCTGCTGAGCGTGCGTTACGTGCCCGATTATCTGGACGAGATTCCCAAGGAAGTGGTTCAGGCAGGCATGATCCTCGTGCTGCTTCCCTTGCTGCAGCCACTGAGGCGATGGATTGATCATTCCATCGATGGACTCTTTTCCCGCGAGATAGGCCGGTTTGAGAAACTGGCTTCAGGCTTGGACGAGATCTCCCGCGCAACCGTAGACTTAGATCAGTTGCTTCGGTTGACCGAAGAGCGACTTTGCCAAGAGCTGAACCTCAAAACCGTTCGTTTGGCGGTCGAAAGCGACACAAGCGGCGCAACTGATGCGGCCGCAAACTTACGCGAAAACTGCGAACGAATTCCCCTCAATAAGGGAGACATCCGTTTGGGCGAGATGCTTGTCGAAGGACACAATGCGAAGCTGGTCAGCGAGCAGCATGCGGCTCTTCGTTTTGTGGTCCCGCAGATCGTTGCTGCTATCGAAACGTGCCGCCTGGTGGAGGGCAAGATTCAACTAGAGCGCGAGTTGGCCGAGCATACCCGACTGGCCAGTCTGGGACAGATGGCGGCCACCGTTGCTCACAATATCAAGAACCCGCTGAGTTCGATCAAGACCATTGTCCAACTGATGCAGGAAGACAGACAACTGGCAAGCAAGTACGGGCAGGACCTGACTCTCATTAACAGTGAAATCGGCCGGCTGACCGATAGCGTCACCCAGTTGCTACGGTTTTCTAAGCCCACGCTGGCCTCCGCAGTGAATGTCGATTTGGCCCGAGTGCTGGAGAAGATTCTTCTGATCTTTCGGCCAGAAGCGGAACGCCGTAACATCTATCTGGATCTCAAATTGAGTTCGCAGCCCCTCTGGGTGAAGGGCGGTGAAGAAGTGCTGTTGGAGGTCTTTCAGAACCTGCTCGTCAATGCACTGGAGGTTTCGAAGGAACACGGCAGGGTTGCTGTGCACGCCACCGTGATTGGAAGCGCCGCGCAGCGCAAAGTGCTCGTCCAAGTCGAGGATGAAGGGCCGGGAATTCCCGCGGAGATTCAGCAGAAGGTCTTCATGCCGTTCTTCACGACCAAGCAAAAGGGCACCGGTCTTGGTCTGGCAGTGGTTCAGCGCCGGGTGATGGATTTGTCGGGCGAGGTTGCTTGCGTCAGCCCGATTTCCCCCAAAGGCGGAACGAGGTTTGAGGTAACATTGCCGCGGTCGGGGGATAAGGAGGATGAAGGGGTGAAGGGGTGAAGGGGTGAAGGGGTGAAGGCGAGCTGGAAATCTCATGCACAAGATCTTGATCGTTGATGACGAAGATGCGGCGCGGTACGGCATCCGGCGGGCACTGGAGAGCAGCACAATCCGGATCTTTGAGGCTGCCAGTGCCAGTGCTGCGCGCCGCATCATCCAAGAGCATCAGCCGCAACTCATGCTTGCCGACATCAACATGCCGGATGAGGACGGCATCAGCTTGGTCAAAAGCTTGGCAGACCTGCCTTTGCGGCCGCTGGCCATTATGATCACGGCCTATGCCACGGCCAAAGTGGCGGTGGATGCGATGAAGGCTGGCGCTTATGACTACCTCACGAAACCTTTCGAGATTGATGAGCTCCGTCTGGTGGTCAAGCGTGCCCTGGAGAAGATGGAGCTGGAGCAGGAAAACCGCGACCTCCGAAAACAGATTGTTTCCGACGGGCAGTTCGGACGCCTCCTGGGAAAAAGTGCTCGCATGCAGCACCTTTTTGCCACGGCAGATCAAGTGGCTGCAGCCGACGTGACGGTGCTGATTCACGGAGAAAGCGGGACAGGCAAGGAATTGCTGGCGCGTGAAATGCACGACCGCAGCCCTCGAAAGAAAGCCGCGTTTGTCGCCGTGAACTGTGCGGCTTTGCCCGACACATTGATCGAGAGCGAGCTTTTCGGTCATGAGAAGGGCGCCTTCACCGGCGCCAGTGAACAGCGCAAGGGCAAGTTTGAGCTGGCCCACGGCGGCACGTTGTTTCTGGACGAGATTGGCGACATGAACCCGCTCACTCAAGCCAAGGTGCTGCGGGCGATCGAAGAGAGACGAATCGAACGTCTCGGTGGCGCTGCCAGTATTGCTTGCGATGTCCGCCTCATCAGCGCGACGCACAAAGACCTGAGCGCGGAGGTCGAGGCCGGACGTTTCCGGCAGGATCTGTTTTACCGTTTGAAGGTGGTTACGCTGGAAATTCCTGCCCTGCGCCAGCATCGGGAAGATCTGCCGCTGCTGATCCGGTCGTTCGTGTCCATGTTCGCAGCCCGCCACAAGAAAGAAGAGATAGCCTTATCGTCGGAAGCGCTTGAGCGGCTGGCCGAACATGCCTGGCCAGGCAACGTTCGCGAATTACGCAATGTCATTGAAGGGTGCGTCGTCCTCAACCGCTCTGGCGCCATTCAGGTTGCCGACCTTCCGGTCGAGGTAAGATCACCAGCTCGCACTTTAGCCCTCAACATCCAGGACGCCGCCGGGGCGGACAGCTCTCTTCTGGCCTTGCCTTACAAAGAAGCCAAGCGCAAGTTCGAAGTGGAGTACATTGCCGCTCGTTTACAGGAGAATAACGGCAACGTCAGCCGAACAGCCGCCCAGATCGGGTTGCACCGCCAGAGCCTGCAACAGAAACTGCGGGAGCTGGGAATTGAGCGATGAGCGATCCAGGAATTACAGAGTGCGCCAGTGAGGACTTGCTCCAGGACGAAGGTGGGAGCCGCTGTCCCCAGCGGCGACTGGGACGGTCTTCGCCTGCCGCCCCCTTCGCCGCTCGGCGAGCGGCTCTGGAGACGGGACATTTTTTCCGGTCTTTCGCACGGCTTTTCGGCTGTTGTGAGCGCGGTCTGTGTGGAAGCCGTAACCAAACAAGCGTTTCGCTGGCGGAACGCACTGACTCGACACGAAGCGTGCGTTTGACGCGGCCACCCTGGGAGCGCGGGCGTCCCGCCCGCCTCGGAGCGGCCCGAGGCCGCTCCGATGGCCTGCGGCCACAATTGCGGACGGGACGCCTGCGCTCCCAGGGCGGGCTTCGTCACTTCAAAAAATGTCCAATCTCCATCGCCGCTCGGAGAGCGGCTCCCGCCTTCAAGATTGTTGCCACCGAAGATGGCGTGCGCCAGTCATTGGTCATCGTCCTCCTGCTTCTTTTCTCTCTTGCGCCTGTCGCTGATGCCCAAACCCAATTCGAGTTCACCCCGGACATCGACCACCTGCTGCGCGATGCCTTGAACAAGATGTACCGCTATGAACTGAAGGCAGCTGACGAAGCTTTTGATGACTTGGTTCGCCGTTTCCCGGAGCACCCCATCGGTTACATGCACAAGGCGGAGGTGGTGTGGTGGCATGCGCTTCGCGACAACAAGAATCGGCCTTTGGAAGCCGCATTTGAGCGCTATACCGAACGCGCCATCAGCAAGGGCCAGAGTTTGCTGAAAAGGAACCCGAAAGATTTCTACACGCTACTCTACGTGGCCGGAGCCTATGGTAACCGGACGCGCTACAACGTCTACATCAGCAAAAGCTATTACCGAGCGATGCGAGCCGGAATCAAGGGCTACGATTTCGTCGGGCCTGCGCATGCGCTGAGGAAAGACTACGTGGATTGTCTCATCGGCATCGGCGCCTATAATTACTTTGCCGGGTCGCTTCCCGCCGTGATCAAGCTTTTCTCCTGGATGTTTACCGAAGGCGGTGACAAGAGAAAAGGCATCCAACAACTAGAACTGGCAGCGCAAAAAGGCGAGTATGGACAGGTTGCCGCCAAGATGGTGTTGCTGGGAGTCTATTACAACGAAAAGCGGTTGGCCGATTACCAGCGGCTCATCTCAGCGCTGATCGAGCAGTTTCCAACGAATCCGGTCTTCGTCACGTGGCTAGCAGATTTCTACCTCCGCCAAGGCAAACTGGACGAAGGCAATCAGCAACTCACGTTCTTGCTCAGCGGAGCGAAGAACGGTTCACGATCAAAGCTTTCCCTGGCTCAGACTTATTTTGAGAAGGGCAGGCTGGAACTGGAGAAACGAAGCCCTGACGATTCCATAGCCAGCTTCACCCGCGTCATTGAAGGTGATCTGAATTCCGGCGACCCCCTCCTCGCCAAGGCTCGCCTGTTGCGGGGCTGTGCCTGGGACCTGAAAGGCCGGCGTGAACAGGCCGTTGCCGACTATCAAGCCGTACTCCGATTGCAGGACGCCGATGACTCTCACCGCAAGGCTCGAGGTTTTCTGAAGCAAGCTTATAAAGGGAAGACGCGGCCCTGAGGAACACTGTTGGGTGTCTAGCCTTCAGACGGCAGGGCTGAAGTGCGTGTATCAAACTACACTGAGCAGGGAGTTTGAAGCTCTGACAAGATCACATTTCGGCGGAGCGCCGCGTTCTATCTTCGCCCAAAGAGTTGAGGGAGCCGAGACTTGCCTTTCGCCGCTTGCAGCCGCTTCTTCGCAAAACTTCTACTCGCGAGCTCTAGACCGACCGTATCAATTTGCTGCAGCGCGTTGCATTCCTCCTCGCTCAATCCAGCGCGACTTGCTTCTCCAACAGGATCGGACAGAAACCCCGCCCGTGCCTTAGAGTCGACGTAAATCTTTGCCAGAAAAGCTTCGAAGAGTGGGGAACTCATGCGACTCCTTCGTGGCGACGTTGCACGGCTCGCCCTTCTGCCAGCGCGTTTCGTGCCATCCGCAATTGTGCCAGCAGCTCTTGGATCGGAGGATACAAGCCATCTCGTTCCAGGATCACTGTAAGGGGACGGCGTGCGAAGGCGCCTGCGTCCCTCAGAAGTTCATAGACGGACACGGGAACATCGTGGAGATGATCATCAAGGATTCTATGGGACGCTGAAGGAGTTGGATCACTGGAAATCCATTTTCCGCCGGCAATATGGATCGTGGTTACGCGGTTCCAGGGAATGCGGTCGAGAAAAGCCAAGGGGTCGAAACCGAAATTGACGGCATTCGTGTAGACGTTGTGAAGGTCGAGGAGAAGCTCCGTGCCTGATAAAGAGAGAATCTCGGAAATCCAGGTGGGCTCGTCGTAAACGCTGGCCGGAGGGTCGATCAGCGTGGCAATATTTTCGACGGCTGGTCCCGCTCCAACAACCTGCCGGGCCGAAGCAAGGTTCTTAGCTGTCCCCTCGATCGTGGCGGCCGTGCGTGGTGGAGCGGCCAAATGCCCGATCTCATGACCACCCCCTCGAACAAACGCAAGATGTTCCGACCAGGCTTCTGGCTTCAATGCTTCGACGAGCCGGGCAATTCTGTCCAGGCGCTTTGTTTCGACTGGAACAACCGAGGCCATGCCTAGAGACACACCGTGAAGAATAATGGGAACCTGATGCGAGAGTGTTCGAAGCGCACGAATCTTGGCCCGTGAGACATGCAGATAGTCTTCAGCAATGACTTCAACGACATCGATGTCTTGAAGATTGCACAATATTCCCGCAGCCAGTTCCGGCCGCCAACCGATTCCAAAGCGATCCTTCATCGTTAGCTCCCACATCCGCCGCAACCTCCTCCACAGCCTCCTCCGCCACAGGAGGACCCGCAGGACGAACCGCAGGAGGAGGAGGAACTGGACGAAGCAGCCCTGGGATAGAGTGCCTTGGCATGGGGGAAAACGGCTGTGGGTAGGGCTCCCATACCAAAAACCGCTGCCAATAGCGCAAGTTCTCCGGTAGCCCCACCGGGAGTGATCCCAGAGGCGCGATCCCTGAGCGAGCCAAACAAAGTTCGCAGATCTGCGAGCAGGTTGTTGCCTTTTAGGGTGCGAAAGGGGTTCGAGATCTTGTACGCCAGAAAGATTGCCAGAAGCGTCAGCAACACCAGGAAGAGGATATTGTGACGTCCGCGTGCCAGGGCAATCATGATTTTCGTGAACGCGACAAAGAACAGAATTGCTGCACCGATGATGAAACAGGTGATTCTTGCTGTCAGCACAGGTTCGTCCGGCAAAAGCCCTTGTCGAGTGAGGGTGTCCCGATATGACTGACAGGCAGCTTCCAGAGCTGAACTCTTAAAGATGGAAGTGGCTTCGTCCTCTGCCAGGAACTTCTGGAGAAGCGCCTTTTCAATCGGACTTGTGATGACGTCGGTTGCTTGTTGCCAATCTGAGCGGAGCCGTGATCCTCTGACCACAAGCAGACCTCGATCGATGAGCGATACCGTTCCAAGCCGGAGGGCTTCGTTTTTGCCTCCGCGCAAATAAGCAATGAGGTAGGGATCGGTGAGATTGACTTTCAGACTGTCACTTGATTCGCGAATTCGCCGCAACATGCCGAGCACCAGGAGGATGCTGCCGGCAAAGACAAGATAAAAGAGCAGGAACTGCGGCCCGGCAAGATCAAATGGATTCATGGCTCTTTAGGCAAACTGCTGACTCGCGAGAACATCAGCTGGGTCAATTCCATGAGTCGAAAGAGAGTGTTGCCAGCCACGCCTGGCTGAAGCCGTCTTGTTTCCCGCGCTTCTGAAAAATGGCTGACCACGTCGCGCCACGAGGGATCCTCAAGCGGCAGGACAATCTGCTCCAAAGCTTCCTTAGGGGAAGACGCGGGGTGACCTTCCAATTCCAAGAGCGTTGCTGCGCACGAACGCAGCGGGCCGGCTGCGTCGGCGACGACCAGCGCCAACTGTTCCTCGTTCAAACCGCGCAAGACATAGTGACTGCGAAGCCGCAGCCGCAAGTTCAGCAACACCTGCTTCAGCCGAAACACGCAGGCGTCGCGAGAAATGGACAGACCCGCAAATGGATTGCTGCCGTGCAAAATGCGGTGCCGATGGACGATGTCTGCATATTTCACCGGGTAAGCATTCACGGCGGACGACACCTCGGACTCCAGGAGAAACATCACGGCCAATCTGGCGGCTGCTTGGCCCACACGTAGAGATTCACGGAGCGCGTCTGCCATCTCTGGTGTGAATTCAGTCAAAACCAGGATCAGGTTGACATCCGAAGTCGCTCGCAGTCTGCCTTCGGCCCCGCTGCCATACAGCACAACGGAACGCAGCGCGTCGCCACAAACCTTGCGAGCCGTCGCGACAAAGTCCTCCAGGATGCGGTCGACGTGGGCGGGCAAATCATGGGTTGCCGGCATGGCTTTAAGCGGCTTGTTCTAGACAAGGAGCAGCGCGGGCGATTTTAGACGGTCTGCTCAGGCCGTGTCGAGCGATTCTCTCGGTGATCTCAATGATGCAACGCTGAGAATCTCTGCAGCCCCCAGGAGGCCTGGGTTATAATGGCTGCTCCATGAATACGGCTTCGACTATCTCAGATATCACTCGCGACTCGGTTCAGCGCGAACTGGCTGCCATTGTTGGCAGCGAGTGGGTCTTGCACACGCCAGACGAGTTGATCGTCTATGAGTGTGATGGATTGACGCTGCATCCGAGATTGCCTGACTTCGTGGTGTTCCCTTCCTGCACTGAGGATGTCGTCCAGATCATGGCGGTAGCCCAGCGGCACACGATTCCCTTTCTGCCGCGCGGCGCAGGCACGTGCCTGAGTGGCGGGGCGATTGCCGTGGAAGGGGGCATCATCCTGGAATTTTCCAGGATGAAACGGATCTTAAATCTCGACTTCGACAATCGGATGGCGACGGTCGAACCAGGCGTCGTGAACTTGCACCTGACGCAAGCTGCCAAGAAAAAGAACTTCTACTACGCGCCTGATCCTTCCAGCCAGATGGTGTCCACAATCGGCGGCAACGTGGCCGAGAATTCCGGCGGGCCGCATACGTTGAAGTATGGCGTGACAACCAATCACGTGATGGCGCTGGAAGTGGTGTTGCCCGACGCAGAGGTTTACGAACTGGGGACGGCGGCGGGCGACTTCGCAGGGTACGATCTGGTGGGTGCTTTCGTGGGTTCGGAAGGCACGTTCGGAACGGTGACAAAGGCAACGGTGCGATTACTTTACTCGCCTCCCGCGGTGAAGACGATGCTTGCCGTTTACGATTCTGTGGTGGATGCCACGCGGACAGTGTCGGGCATCATCGCGCGCGGCATTGTGCCGGCCGCTTTGGAGATGATCGACAGCAACACGATTCAGGCCATCGAAGCCAGCGTCTACGCCACGGGAATCCCCAAGGACGCCGAAGCTGTGCTCTTGATTGAAGTGGACGGTCTCGAGGCGGGCATCGAGCAGCAGATGGAGCGAGTTGTCGAGGTCATCAGAGGCAACAACGCACGGGAGATCCGCATCGCCAAAGACGAAGCGGAGCGCAAGAAACTTTGGGCGGCACGCAAGAATGCTTTTGGGGCGTACGGACGGATCAGCGCTAATTACTATACGATGGATGGTGTGATCCCCCGCAGCAAGCTGCCTGAGGTGCTGCAGGAGATCGATGCGCTGGGCCGGAAGTATGGGCTGCGCATGGCGAACGTGTTTCATGCGGGCGACGGCAACCTTCATCCCATCATCCTGTACGATGCCAGTCAGCCCGAAGCCAAAGAGAAGGTGCTTAGCCTAGCCGGGGACATCCTGCGGCGCTGTGTGGAAGTCGGTGGCGCGCTCAGTGGAGAACACGGCATTGGACTGGAGAAGCAGGAGTTCATGGCACTGTTTTTTTCTGAGCGGGAACTTGGCGTCATGCAGCAACTGAAGGCGGTCTTCAATCCCCAGAATCTGGCCAATCCCAGCAAGATTTTTCCGATGCGCCGCGGTTGTGGCGAGATGCCGAAGAACCTTTTGGAACAGGCGGATCAGAAATACAAAGCGGTTGATGAAATGGTGCGGTTTTAGAGAGTACACGCTCCACTCTCTCCGTCCGCCTCGGTAGGAGCACGGTGCTCCGCGTCCGCGTTGCCGCTTCCGCAATCTTCACTGGCGGAAGCACAGCAGCATGTCCCTATCATGGATTGAGGGAGCTAGAGATTTGTAGCGCAAACCCGTGTCTGGTACGGGTCTGCGGCTTCTCGTAGATAGCGTGACCCGTCTTTGATTCCTATCACGGATCGCAGTAGCTAGAGACAGAGCCAAGACATTGCAAGCCTCTCTCACCAAATTTCCTCAAGGAGCTCCACCGGCTGCCGACGTGTCGCAGTTTGTGATCGAAGGCATTGCGCCCGCGCGAGTGTTGGCCCCTCAAACAGTTGAGGAGGTTGGTGCCCTCCTCCAAGAGGCAAACTGCCAGGGATGGGCCGTGGTGCCCTTCGGCTCTGGCACCAAGCAGCACATTGGGAATCGCTTGAAGAGACTCGACGTTGCATTGTCGTTTGAGCACTTCAATCAGATTCCTGAGTACGAGCCGCAGGACCTCGTAGTGAAAGTGCAGAGCGGTTGTCGTCTTGCCACCTTGCAGGCCCGCTTGGCCCAAGATGGCCTGTGTCTGCCGATTGACCCTCCCTGGCAGGACACGGCTACCGTCGGCGGCATCGTCTCGTGCCACGACTCTGGCCCGCTTCGGTTTTCCCAGGGGACGATTCGCGACTATCTGATCGGTGTGGGGCTCGTTCAGCCCGATGGGACCTGGACAAAGTTTGGATCGCGGGTCGTGAAGAATGTGACGGGCTACGACATGTGCAAGCTGTACACGGGAGCCTTCGGCACTTTGGGAGTGTTGATAGATTTCTACTTCAAGCTGAAGCCGCTGCCCCCGTTCGAAAGAACCGTGGTGGTGAAGCTGAAGGGCCTCTCGGAGGCAGCGGAAGCGCTGGCTAAGCTTCTAAGTTCGCCGCTGACGCCGGCTGCCGTGGAGTTGCTGAATCCTTCCGCCCTTGAATTCGTCAATCGTTTCCTGCCTTTGACGCAAGGGCAGCCCGGATACACCATGGTTCTTCGGTTTGGCGACGTGGAGAATGCGGTGCAGTGGCAGGTGGAGCATTTGGAAAAGCTGTGGAGCGGACTGACCGCGCAAGGGGTGACTGTCAGTGATGCGGCTGAACAGTCGCTGCTGTGGCAGATCTTGCGCGAGGACCGTGAGTGGCTCGCGCAACCCGGCGCTTTGAACGCGAAGCTGAAGCTCAACTGCCTGCCCAGTCAGGTTGCCGCGATGGTTGAGCGCCTGGAATCGCTTAGGAAGGACTTGAATGCCGAAGTGCAGCTGAAAGCCCATGCCGGAAGCGGCGTGATTCGAACTTATGTGTCCTTTGAGGAATCCGCTTCGGCAGTTTCGCGGCTCTCTCAGGAGATTCAGAACGTTCGGGCAGCGTTGAAACCTTCGCGAGGCACGATGATCGTGGAGTCGGCTCCTGCATCTTTGAAAGCTTCGATCGATATCTGGGGCTATGACTTCAAGGACAAGACTTTGATGCAGCAGATCCGCCAGCAGTTCGATGCGCGAACCGTCCTGAATCCGGGGCGGTTTGTGGTATAGCGAATTGATTTAAAAGGGGCCAGCGCGTCGGACCACTGGTTGAGATGGGAGAGATGAAAGGATGGGCTATTTCTTATTGGCTATCGGTTATTTGTTATTTGTGGGCGCGCTCAAATAGCAAATAGAGAATAGTCAATGACCGTAGTGGGTTAGTTACGGGGGCACCCGCCAACCACTGGCGTGAGCCTGTGGCGGCTGCTCACTCCCGCCACCCCCCTTGCGCCAGGCTGCCCGCCTGGCGCAAGGGGAAGGGGAACTTGTGGGACGCCCTGGCCACTGGCTTACGCCAGTGGTTGGGTACGCCTGACCTTGTAGGTCTCTAGCCAGTGCAAGTCTGGCCCCCGTCGATCGCTCTTGGGCGGG
>JAKEER010000368.1 GCA_022616615.1 Acidobacteriota bacterium | reverse complement strand
GCCAAGGACGCAAAGAGCGCCAAGAGCTTGCCTGATGAAGCCTTTCGTAGAAGTACTCGGTCGGCCATCTGGATCTAAGATCCCTGAGTTGAGATTCTCCGATTCCAAATGCTCGATTCCCCTTTGCGTTCTTGGCGCTCTTGGCGGTTCAAACAAATGCAAATTTGACCGAATCTTGAACTTCGCTGCTACCAAGTGTCCTAGTTTCTGTCGCGAAAGTCGAAGAGGCTTACTGGTTGCCACTCTCGCAAGATTTCGGCTCCCCTGTCCCCAACGCGCCCCCAACGCGGGAGAGGAGCTGGGGGCGAGGGGGTGCACGCGGCGGCGATTCTTGGAAACAACTCAAGAAGCGCATCCGATGGGTGACGGCGTGGATCTGTCACTGACGGCGATCCCCCTCACCCCCGACCCCCCTCTCCCCGTTGGGGCGAGGGGAGCCGAGAATCGCATTGGGGCTCAACTCCACACCCGTGCCGCTTTCCAACTTTCGCGGCAGAAACTAACTAAGGCTTCCAGCGCAGTACTGGGCGCCGCGCTGCTTGAACTTCGTCCAGGCGCTTGACCCGCGTGGTGTGGGGCGCATGCCGAAGCATGTCCGGGCTGGTCTCGGCCTCTGTTGTAATTGCCTTCATAGCATCGATGAAAAGATCCAGCTCTTCCTTTCCTTCCGTCTCCGTTGGCTCGATCATCAGGGCGCCGGGAACGATGAGCGGAAAGGCCACCGTGGGTGGGTGGAAGCCATAGTCCATTAGCCGCTTGGCGATGTCCATGACCGAAAGGTGCTGCTGGGCCTGTTTCTTGTTCGAGAAAACGACTTCGTGCAACACCGGCTCGTCGTAGGGGAGATCGTAACGGTCCCGCAGTTTGTGCTTGATGTAGTTGGCGTTCAAGATGGCGACCGAGCTGGCCTCTTTGAGCCCATCCGGTCCATTGGCTAAGATGTAGCAAAGCGCGCGAACCAGCGTTCCAAAGTTACCGTAGTACGCTTTCACTTTGCCGATTGAGCGCGGCCGGTCGTTATCCAGAAAATACTGCCCTTGCGGACTGAGTTCGACGGTGGGGTAGGGAAGATACGAGGCGAGAATCTTCTTTACCGCCACGGGGCCGGCGCCCGGCCCGCCGCCTCCATGGGGTGTCGACATCGTCTTGTGCAGATTCATGTGCATGACGTCGACGCCGAAGTCTCCGGGACGCGTCAGACCCATTAAGGCGTTCAGGTTGGCGCCGTCCATGTAAACCAATCCTCCGCGCTGGTGCACGATCTCGGTGATCTTCAGGATATTCTTCTCAAAAATTCCGAGGGTGTTGGGGTTGGTCAGCATCAACGCAGCGACTTCCTCGTTCATGGCCGACTCGAGCGCTTCGAGGCTGACGCATCCATGTGCGTCCGACCTCAGACTTTCCACCTTGTAGCCGGCAATCACGGCGCTTGCCGGGTTGGTTCCGTGAGCGGAATCGGGAATCAAAACTTTCTGGCGCGGATTGCCTCTTTCCCTCAAACAGGCGCGGATCATCATCACGCCTGCCAGCTCACCGCTGGCTCCGGCCGGCGGCTGCAGGCTGACGGCATCCATTCCAGTCACCTCAGCCAGCAGGTCGGCGAGAGTTTTCAAAATCTCCAGGTTGCCCTGTACTAGCTGCTCTGGAGCGAGCGGATGAGTTGCGGCTATGCCTTCCAGTCGCGCCACCCGCTCGTTAATTTTCGGATTGTATTTCATGGTGCAAGATCCGAGCGGATACATGCCGCCGTCGATGCTGTAGTTCCAAGTGGAAAGCCGCGTGAAATGGCGAACGACGTCCATCTCGCTCACTTCGGGAAAGTCCGGGATGGGCTCGCGCACATTCTCGCGCCCGAGAGCCAGGGGCAGATCTGGTTCGGGAACATCCAGCGGAGGCAGGTCGTAACCCACGCGGCCCGGAGAACTGCGCTCGAATATCAGCCCTTCATTCTGGTTCACATGCGGTGTTGATTTGCGGATGGTCATGGTTCCTTATTCTATTGAACATTGCAAATTATCGTGACAACTGGTCGTAGGCTGGATTCGGTTCCCCTCGGTCGGGCGGCGATTGTTGCGTCATCGCGGCTTCGGTCGTCGTCCAGAGGCCGGCTCCCACATTCACAATGTCCAGACTCCAGAAGCAAGTCAGGGTGAGTGTTGTGGTTCGGTCTACGCTTCAGGCGTAAAGCCCAGGACAATGTCGAAACGCGCGGCTAGCTCTCCCACTCGCGAGCCTTTCATGGGCGCGAAGGAAATCATGAGCGAGTCTTTCTCCTTGGAAACTGGCAATCGCTTGAGGATGCCGTCCGTTTCGTTTAGGGGCTCACCCTTTACATAGCACTGCGTCGTAAACTTGTCGCGACCTTTGAGTTTGATGGCAAAGTGAATGTGTGGCGTGCGACCAGGGTAGGGCACGGGCTTGATTGTTCGGAAAAGGTACTCGCCGGTCGACCCAGTAAGGAAGCGTCCAAATCCCTGAAAGTTGGTATCACGCTTCGCATAATTGTCGCTCTTGCTGTGGAGGTAAGAGCCATTCTTGTCCACCTGCCAAATCTCAACCAGCGCATTGCGAACCGGCCCGCCGTGCGCGTCCAGAATACGCCCGCTGAGATAGGTGATCTCGCCCACCGCTGGTGTCAGAGCTTCGTTGACAACAATCAAATCGTTGTCTGTGTCGAGGGGTAGCTTGTCCGGGTAAAAAGGCCCTTCCGCCTGCGGCGGTGTGCGCAGCAGTTCCCCGGCAAAAGCGCCGCGAACGGCGAATGCCGTGGCACCAAGCGCCAGCGTTGACAGGAAATAGCGGCGATTGTAAGGGAGATGCGAACTGTCGACGGCGCTACAATCTTCTTTCCTCATGTCGGATGCCTCCAAATGCATCTATTTGTACGCTTGAAGGGTTCCTACGCCGTATAGCATGGCTTGTGCCAGTATTCTCAGCAATTGGAAACCAAATCACAAGCACCATGTTTCGGTAAACGCCATGTTTCAAGCTGCCGTCAAATCCTCTCCTGCAGGACACCACATTTCATCCTCGATGCTGTCGCGTATCAAAGGCGCCAGTCCCTCAAACGCCGCTGTGAACCGTCATCTTTGGCCGAACGCGCTTGACGGCGCCATGAGTGAAGGGCCGGGATCGACCGACCCTCCGAAGCGCGAAAATCGACCTTCCAAAGGAGCAAACCTCCGGCCCAGAATAATTCTAACTTTGTTATTGCAACGGCTATTCTCCGGGCGTATATTGAACTTACGCTTTTGCGTTCGCCCGTTCTCTCGTGCTGCGTTTGATTATGGCCTAGTCCACAGGTTGTTTTCGACCGGAGTGAAGGCTCACTCTACGTTGCCAGCCGGCAACATGGAGCCGCCGCAGGAAAGACATCTGCCTGCTCTCCTTGTCGGCATTAGCAGATCGATTCTGGCGAGTGCTTACACTGGCGAAGAAAATATGGTTGTATTCCTGGGAGGAAATTCACCATGCTCAGTCGAACTCGGCTAACCCTTTGCATCCGGAGCGTCGCTTTTGCGTTGCTTGCTGCCATCTTCTGGGTTGTGCCTCAGACGTTGGTGGCGCAAGCCTTTCGAGAGACTACAGCCACGGGAGACACCACCGCCGAGGTTCCCAAGAGGCCACAGGATAGTTTGATCGTCGGAGTGAATCTAGACGCCGTGTCTATTCTCGTCACAGCGCGCAACACCAAAGGCGATTACATTTCAAGCCTGAAGGCAACCGATTTCCAGGTTCTTGAGGATGGCGACGAGCAACCCATCAATTTTTTCAAGCAGGATACCGTGCCGGTCAATGTCGTCTTTCTCGTGGACGCCAGTTACAGTGTGAACGATGTGCTGCCCAACATCATCGATGCAGCCGTAACCTTCGCCGGGCATCTGCGCAAAGACGACAAGTATGCGGCTGTGATTTTTGCCCACAAGCCGATTAAGGTGCTGGACTGGACGAACGATCTGCCTTCGATGCAGAACATTCTGAAGAACATTAAGACCTTTGGTAAAACGGCTCTCTATGACTCGATGGAGTATGTGATCGAGAACATGTTTGACAAAGTACAGGGGAAAAAAGCCATTATTGTCCTGAGCGACGGAGTGGACAATTCCAGCAGCAAGTCCCTGGCCCGGGTGATGAGGCTGGCTGCAGAGCGCGAAGTGACCGTTTACCCCATCATTCACTCCTTCCCCCAGTCGCAGCATTTCAGAGAGATGGCGAAAAACAACCGCATCAAGTTGAAGAATGTCAGCAAGTATTTTCTGGCTTACATTGATGCCCAAAATGAGTTCTTGGATCTCGTGTCGCGTAACGGCGGACGCATTATCTTCTCCGCCGGCTATGCTGATCTGAAAAACATTTATGACGTGCTGGTTGAAGAGCTGAAGAATCAGTATTCACTTTCCTATGTTCCGCAGTTGCAGAAGCGCACCGAAAAGGATTTCAAAGAAGTCACCGTAAAGTTGCGCAGCCGGCCAGGAGAAGTGTTTGTCCGACTGGGTTACATCCAGGAACAGTAGCCTTTCCAGTGCCGGATGCGTTCCGCATCCGGCACGCCACCTGGCGTTGCCCAACTACGCGGTCTGGCTTGCTTCACTTTCCCGCCTCCGTTTTGGTTCTTCATCTATAATTTTTTCCAGTTCTGACACCTGCCGCGAAATTTTTTCCAGCCTCAACGGGGTGTAGACCCGAGACGGAGGAGTAAGCCATTATAAATTCATGATTCGCTCGGCAGCGTTGCGCATGGCAGGCTACTTGCTCAGTTCTAAGCATCCTTGGTTTCGATCTGGGCAAGTTCATCTTCTCGCAAAGCAGTTCCCTCCAACGAAATCCCTCCTGATTGATTGGAAAAGAAACTAACTCACTCAAAACTCAAAGATGAGCTGCCCAGTTTGAAGCCAGGGGGCAAGCTCTGCCTTTCTGATTCATCCTAAAATCGGCAGGCCAAATCACCGCTGAAACGCAGAGAAAAACAGGGAGAAGACCCCTCCACCGAGCATTTTCGCTCTCACCAAGAGGGCAAAGGAGAATCTGGCTAAGCTAGTTTCTGTCACGAAACTCGAAGAGCCTTACTGGTTGCCACTCTCGCGAGATTTCGGCGCCCCTCGCCCCAACGCGGGAGAGGGGCTGGGGGTGAGGGGTGGGTGAGGGGGTGCACGCGGGGCGGCGATTCTCGGAAACAACTCAAGAAGCGCATCCGATGGGCGACGGCGTGGATCTGTCACTGACGGCGATCCCCCTCACCCGACCCCCTCTCCCCGTTGGGGACTGTTGGGGCGAGGGGAGCCGAGAATCGCATTGGGGCTCAACTCCACACCAGTGCCGCTCCCGACTTTCGCGACAGAATCTAGCTAAACCACGCTCAAAATCCTGGGAAAACTAATCCTGAGAAAGCTGATTGCTGGCTCCTTTCACGAGAATCTCGGTGCGTCTCAGCGTCTCTGCGGTGGCTCTTGCTCCAGCGGTTGGCTGAACGCTCTGATTCTGACTGGAACGCTGTGTTGTGGTCGTGCCCAAGCACCGGCTTGCTCCAGTGGTTGGCTGAAACGCTCTGATTCTGACTTTGACGAAACCCTGTTTGCCAACTTGACCTTGCGTTTTTCGATCAAGGGACTAATATAAACTTTAAGTCTAGGGGTTCAGTCCCGGGCGTCTGGTTTAACTTTCATCATTTCTGTTGTTTAACCGTCAACACCATGGAGCGATAGCGAATGAAGGTCTCGAACTCACTCTGGAAGGAAGAGCTCGCCGGGAAGATGCCCGACGACCTGAGCCGTGAAATCGATATTTTCGAGACCCAGATTGGCCTGCGAAAGCAGGGCAAAGTGGAAGAGCGGCTCTTTGCCGAGACGCGTCTGCGAAGAGGAGTGTATGGCCAGCGCTACGACAATGGCCAAAGACATGACGGGAAGAAAGTGCAGCGTCTCATTTACCCGGCAGAGAACCCCACCAAGGGGCCGCACACCTTATGGAATGCTCCGGGAATGCAGCGGATCAAGATTCCCTATGGCGGCTTGAATGCCCGGCAGTTGGAGGTTCTGGCAGACTTGGCGGAGGAATACTCGGATGGTATTGCCCACATCACGACACGTCAGGATGTCCAACTCCATTTTGTGCACATTGAGGACACGCCCACGCTCATGCGGCGGTTGGCGTCAGCAGGAATTACAACGCGTGAAGCCTGCGGCAATTCCGTGCGTAACGTGACAGCCTGCCCGTACGCTGGCGTGTGTCCGGACGAGGCGTTCGACGTCACACCCTACGCGCGGGCGTTGTCTCGATTTCTGCTTGGACATCCAGACTGCCAGGACTTTGGACGGAAGTTTAAGCCGGCATTCAGCGGTTGTCATCAACACGCTTGCGGGTTGGTGAGCATGCACGACCTCGGTGTGGTGGCTGAGACTCGGGTGGTCGATGGCCAGGAAAGGAGGGGGCTCAAACTGTATGTGGGCGGCGGCTTGGGATCGGTCCCTTACCAGGCAAAGCTCTTCGATGAGTTTCTGGCGCCTGAAGAACTGCTTCCAATGACGCAGGCCATCGCTAGGGTCTTCGCCCGGCTGGGTGAAAAGAAGAATCGCAATCGGGCTCGCATTAAGTTTCTGGTGCATGAGTTGGGAATCGAGAAATTCAAGGAGCTGGTGCTGGAGGAGCGAAAGATTCTTCCGCACGACACCAGATGGACTGAGTACGTTGCAGAGGCGATGAAGGAAGCCGAGCAACCTTTGAAGCAGTCAGAGGCGATGCCTGAGGGCGGTTCGGATGCATTCCAGAAATGGCTGAAGACCAACATCCGGCCGCAGAGGCAGGATGGATACGTTGTGGCCACTGTGACGCTTCCACTCGGCGATGTCACACCTACGCAACTCCGAGCTTTGGCCGATATAGCACGGCGGTTCACACGCGAAACTATTCGAACCACGGTTGAGCAGAATTTCGTTATCCGCTGGGCAAGCCAGAGCGATCTGCCCGAGTTGTTCGCGGCGCTGGACGCTGCAGGCTTGGGGCAGCCTGGCGCGGGCAGCATCGTCGACATCGTGGCGTGCCCGGGAACGGATACCTGCAAACTGGGCATTTCTTCTTCGCGCGGGCTGGCGGCGGAGTTGAGAACGCGGCTGGCGGAAAAGAGCTTGGCACTTGACGAAGCGATTCAAAATCTGCACATCAAGATCAGCGGCTGCTTCAATAGTTGCGGACAGCACCACGTTGCTGATCTTGGGTTCTATGGCGTGAGCCGCAAAGTGTCGGGATATGCTGTGCCGCACTTTCAGGTGGTGCTCGGCGGAGAATGGACTCATAACGCCGGTTCCTATGGCCTCCCCATGATGGCCATTCCCTCAAAGAACATCCCTGCAGTGGTGGAGCGGATCAGCGAGCGTTATGTGATGGATCGGCAGAAGGGGGAAAGCTTTCAGGATTTCATCAAGCGCATTGGGAAAGCCGAGGTTCGCAAACTGCTGGACGATCTGGCGCGTGTGCCGACCGATCAAGAAGGCCGGTTCTACTTTAGCGACTGGGGAGATCCGCGCGAGTACAGCATCGACGATATCGGTGTGGGAGAATGCGCTGGAGAGGTCGTCTCTTCCATCGAGTTCGATCTGGCGGCTGCAGAACGCGAAGTGTTTGAGGCTCAATTGATGCTGGAGCGTGGTGAAGTTCAGAGCGCCGGACGGACGGCTTACGGATCCATGCTTCATGCCGCAAAGGCACTGGTGAAAACAGAACATTGGGACGTGCGAGACGAGGCGGAGGAGGTCGTGCTGGAGTTTCGCAAGCGCTTCTATGATACGGAGAAGTTCTTTGATCCGTTTGCTGGCGGCAAGTTTGCCCAATACCTGTTCGTGGCGCACCAAAAGGCGGGCTTGCCATACTCTGCGGAGACGGCACATCACCTGGTTGAAGAAGCGCAGCTGTTCATTGAAGCGTCTCACAGTTGCTATAATCGAATGAGTCCGCAGGCAAAATCTGCCGTCAAAGTGTAAGCGCCTGGGTGGGGTTCAGCCTGCGGTGCCTGTGGCCGCCGACGTGAGGAGGCGGACCATCGCATACCATCGCACCGGTTGCCCGACCGGCTTGTGGGAATACAAGAGGGAAGTTGTCAGAAAGGGAACATGGAACTGCAGCACATCAACGTTAAGCTCTATCTACAGCATCCTGAGAAAGTCAAGCAGGAGAGCCTGGTCCCGGTCTTCCACGAATGGATTCAGAATCAGGTTTGTGAAGAACTCTTGATTGACGTGGCGGACTATCGTCACGTCCATGCCGGACCCGGCGTCGTGCTGATCGGACATCAAGCGGACTACAGTCTCGACAACACAGGCAACCGGATGGGTATTCGCTACAACCGAAAAGCGGCGCTGGCGGGAAGCAATCGAGACCGCTTTGCGCAGGCTCTGCGTTCGGCCCTGCAGGCATGCCAAAGGCTGGAGTCCGATGCGCGCCTGGCAAGCACATTTCGCTTCAACCGCCAGGATCTCAAACTTTTTGTGAATGACCGAATGCTGGCGCCCAAGTTTGGCAGAGATGCGGTTTCGGTGGAAACAGAGTTCAGAGATTTCTTCGGGGATGTGGTCGGAACCGGTGAGTTTGAAATGAAAGTCGAGGCGGACTCGCGGAGCCTGTTCGGAGCGGAGATCAAAACCGCCCAGCCATTCGACGTCGAAGGAGTGCTGGCGAGGCTCGGTTGAGGGGAACTCCAGTTGCCGTGTGGACCTGATCCGGGTAGGGACGCGGTGCTGGCGGTGGTCCGCGTCCGGCTTTGGTTTCACGTTGTGGACGCGCGGCAGCACGTCCCTATCGTTGAATTGTTTCACTCGGCAGCCGCTTTTCAGTGCACAGAAAGCAGCGCACAAAAGAAAAGCCAAGGTCAAACGACCTTGGCTTTCGACAAAGCAACTCGCAATTCCAATTACTGGGCTGGCCTTTTTAGAGCTTCGCCCGCTTGAGCAATCAAAGCGTCGATCCCGTCCAGCGTATTATTATTCTTCGACTTGTAAAGCCGCTCCAGTTCCGTGCGCGCCTGTGCCTCGGTGACGCCTTTCAGGTAGACCGATTTCGCCAGCGAGTCGATGGCCTTGTCACGCATCTCAGGAAACTGTTTTTCGCTGTCCTGCGACTTTGCCTTCAACTCCAACAGCTTCTTCTCCTTCTCGTTTTTCACCGCAGCATCCTGTGCGTTTTGCAGCTCGGTCTGAGCCTGGTTCATGGCGGCTACCAGGTCATTCAGCTCCTTAGCCTTGTTCCTTGCCAGAAAAGTATAGGCAATCCCTAGCCGGTAGAAGTCAATGGGATTGCTTTTCGTCAGATTCGTGGACTTCTCATATTGCTCGCTGGCCTTGTCATATTCCTTCTTGTTCAGGTGCACCAGCCCAATGGACGAGTTAACCGTCGCCAGCAGCTTGTTCTTCTCCGTAGTCCACTGCTCGTCCGTGATCTGCGCCGGCTTCTGCAAAGCATTGATTTCGGCCAAAGCTTTGTTCGAATAGTCGAGGGCCTTTTCGAGCTGGGCGGCCTTCTTATCCTCTTCCGTCGGGAGTCGCTCAGGCAAAATGCTCGACAAGGTCAACAAAGACGGAAGGTCTTTAGGATCGATGGCGAGCAGCTTGTCACCGTACTCCACGGTTTTCGCAAAATCGTTCTTCTGTTGATAGGAAGTCATCATTCGCTGCATTACGAATTTCTTGGTGTTGTTGTCGGCTTGCGGGAAGTCGCTGGCAAACTTTTCGCCGGTCTCCACCACCTTGTCCACGTTTCCCAGGCGCGCATGGCTGTCGATCTGCATCTGGTAAACGAACATCTTAAACTCGGTCTCCGGGTGATCCGTGAGAAACTTCGCCGCCAGCTCAACTTTCTTGGCGGGGGTCGACTCGCTGTATAGAGCCATGTAGGCATCGTACTCAGCCTTGGTCTTTGCCTGGGGCCCCTTTTGCTCGGCCGCGGCCTGCGAATAGAGCGGAGCGACACAAAGGCTCAGCAACAAACAACCTGCAGCCGCGCTGGCGGTCCACTTTCTAAAACTACGCATGACTTTCAGCCTCCTTAATTAGCTCCCAAATTCGCAGGGAATTCGCATTTAGGTAGTCTACCGAAATACTTGAAAAACTTTCAAAATTCCAGCCTCCAGCACTCAAAGTGCACCATTCACCCCTTAGACAGCAAAAATGCGGTAATCGGTTGTAAGGCTCTTGGGCGACACTTTCAAGGTAAAGGCTCTACTTTTTGGTTTTCGATCTCCAAAAGCTAGACTTGCCTTTACTTAGAGAAGACCACGAGTGTAAACCAAGCCCCGAATGAACGCAAGACTGATTCAAACGGTTTTGCAATTTTTTCGGCTGCCGAAAAAACGAGAGGGGAAAAGGCAATTTGTCCGGCCTCGCCGACCCGGTCAGTGTCAGAAATCAGTTTGAAGGAGCCGGAGAGCGAGTAGCCGGCCTGAGAAAAAAGGGCAAAAGCCGCAGGCCTTGGGAGTTGTGTTGGGGATTCGTCAGCCGGATGGACGACAACCCCACGCGTTTCCACGAAACCGCTGCCCCGTTTGTTAAGGGAGACTTTGACGGGGTCCTGGGCACCGGCGGCAAATGATTTTCTATATCGCGTGAGGCTGCATATAATGACGGTTGCTTCGCGGCTGGATGCGGGCGGTTTCACAGGCCCCGACTACCCGCTTGCTGGAGCGATCCCGCTGAACCTCATGGCCTCAAAAGGGCCCACGCGCTCAGGCGAAAGAGGAATGATGAAACATAAGATCACGCTGATACCCGGCGATGGGATTGGGCCGGAGGTGACTGCAGCAACTTTGAAGGTGATCGAAGCAGCTGGCATTGAGGTGGAATGGGAGACCATCAATGCTGGCGCCGATGCATTTGAAAAGCATGGCCAGTATCTTCCTGATGAGTTGATGGACTCCATCCACCGTAACCGGGTGGCAATCAAGGGTCCGATTTCCACGCCTGTCGGCAAAGGATTCTCCAGCATCAATGTGGCGCTGCGAAAGGCATTGATGTTGTATGCAAACTTCAGACCAATCAAGAATCTTCCGGGCGTCAAGACCCGCTTCGAGAACGTCGACATCATCGTTGTGCGTGAAAATACCGAGGATCTATATTCTGGCCTGGAGCACGTCGTGGTACCAGGCGTAGTGGAGAGCCTGAAGATCATCACGGCTGAGGCATCGACACGCATTGCACGTTTTGCGTTCGAGTATGCACGCCGGCATGGCCGAAAGAAAATTACCTCGATCCACAAAGCCAATATTATGAAGCTGAGCGACGGGCTCTTCCTGGAATGCGTGAGGAACGTTGCGCATCTCTATCCGGAGATCGCTTATGAAGAGATGATCGTTGACAACACCTGCATGCAGATGGTGCTGGATCCGCAGCAATTCGACGTCATGCTGCTGGAGAACCTTTACGGCGACATTGTCAGCGATTTGGGCGCGGGCCTTGTTGGCGGACTGGGACTGGTGCCTGGCGCAAACCTCGGCGAGGATTGTGCGATCTTCGAGCCGGCTCACGGCAGTGCTCCTAAGATAGCAGGAAAGAGCATGGCGAATCCCACTGCGATGCTGCTTTCGGCTGTGCTGATGTTTCAGCACCTCGGCGAATCGGAAAAGGCCAGCCTGATCGCCTCAGCCGTCGAGAAAGTCTACGCGCATGGAAAGGCCCGTACTCCGGATCTTGGTGGCACAACTTCAACGACTCAATTTGCCGATGCGGTCGTGCAGCATCTTGTGAACTAAGCAGCAGGTTCTGAGCTCTCTGTAATCTGTAGCGCAGACCCGCTTTTTGTGCGGGTCTGTGGCTTCACGTGGTGGCGCCGGAGAGTTTTTCCTGATGCCAAGCCGGTCCGGTCCGCAAGATTCACTGCCGCAAACCGGCCAGAAGTGCCAGTCTGCGCTACCGGGTGCCAGCACGGGGATGGCGGCGCTTCCTTCCAAATCTGCAGCTCTTGTCTCAGGCATGAAATCCGAACGCTTTCACGTGCTCAACGAGAGATTTGGCTTCAGCGAGTTTCGCGAGGGCCAGGAAGAAATCATCGAGGCGGTCGTGGCAGGGCAGGATGTGCTGGCTGTCATGCCCACGGGCAGCGGGAAGTCGCTCTGCTACCAGTTGCCAGCCCTGCTCTTTCCAGGAGTCACGCTGGTCGTTTCACCGCTCATCGCTCTGATGAAAGACCAGGTGGACGCGCTGGAGCGCCGCCAGATTCCAGCTAGCTTCATTAATAGCACGCTCAGCTTTGCGGAGCAGCAACAACGCATCACGCAGATGCGTGAAGGACACCTCAAGCTCGTCTACGTCGCTCCCGAACGTTTTCGCAACCGCCGCTTTATGGATGGCCTTCAAGGTTGCCCGGTTTCACTGCTGGCCGTCGACGAAGCGCACTGCGTTTCGGAATGGGGCCACGACTTCCGGCCCGACTATCTGCGGCTCAAAGAGGCGATTGCCCGGCTGCAGCACCCGTGTGTCGTCGCTCTCACAGCCACAGCCACGCCGGAGGTTCGCCGCGACATTGTCGATCAGTTGGGGCTGCAAAGCCCGGCCACTTTTGTCACTGGATTCGACCGGCCGAATCTTTGCTTCCGCGTTCAGGAAGTCTCTGGGGAGCCGGAAAAACTAGAGGCGATTCGTGGGTTGCTGAGCAGTGGCATGGACCGCGGCATTATCTATGCTGCCACACGAAAGAACGTCGAGAAGGTTACTACCGAGCTGTGTTCGTCTGGTTATCGGATTGGAAGCTATCATGCAGGCATGGAACTCGACGCGCGCAAAGCCACACAGGACCGTTTCATGCGAGGCGAACTGCCTGTGGTTGCGGCCACAAACGCCTTTGGCATGGGAATCGATAAGGCCGACGTGCGGTTCATTGTTCACTACGATGTTCCAGGCTCGCTGGAAGCGTACTACCAGGAAGTGGGCCGGGCGGGGCGGGACGGGCAGCCAGCCACCTGTCTCCTGCTGTTCAATTTTGCAGATACGTTTACGCAGGAATTTTTCATTGAAGGCAATTGCCCGCCGCCTGAACTGATCAAGGATGTTTACCAGACGGTTTGCAGCTTTCGCGCAGACGACGTGGAGGTGACGGTTCGTGAACTGGCCGTACTTTCCGGGCACAAGAAGGCGAATGAAATGGCAGTTGCCTCGTCGCTCAAACTGCTCGAAAGGGCTGGGTACATCGAGCGTGGCACTGAAGGCCAGCATCAGGCGCGCGTGACACTGCGGGAGAATCCGGACAAGCTGCGCGAGGAAGCGGCAGCCAAGGGCCTTCAGCGCAGCATCCTGGACTACTGCCTGGAAGTGCTGCGTGCGAAACAAGGTGAAACGCGGCGCATTGACCTGAGTGGCATGGCAAACGATCTTGAACTCTCTGTCGACCAGCTCAGGCGGGGCCTCTCCGCATTGCATCAGGCTGGACAGCTTGCCTACGAAGCGCCATTTCGCGGGCGCGGTATCCGGGTTCTGCAGCGAGTGCAGGTGCACCGGCTGGAGGTGAACTACGCTGCGGTGGAGCGCCGGGGGCAATTCGAGCGGCGCAAGCTGAGAAAGATGGTGGACTATGCCTACTCGCAGAGCTGTCTCCGGCGCTTCATTCTGGACTACTTCGGAGAAAGCGTCTCGCATCTACAGTGCGGGAACTGTTCCCGCTGCCTGAAAGCCGTTCCGGCGGGCAGGCTGCGGCCGCTCAATGACTCTGAGACTATCCTGGTGAAGAAATGTCTCAGCTGCGCCGCGCGGATGAAGGGCCGATATGGAAAAATGCGCCTTGCCCAGGTGCTGACGGGATCACGGCTAAAGGTGCTTGACGAGCTGCAACTAACGAGGCTGTCGACCTACGGACTTCTCAAAGAGTTCACCCAGCCGGAAGTCTTGTCGGTGTTGGATGCGCTCATTGGCGCCGGCCTGCTGGAAGTGGAAGGCGCCGAATATCCACTGGTCAGACTTACCGACCGCGGGCGCAGGGCCATGCTGGGCCAGGTTCCTGTTGAAATGCTTTTCCCGCTGGTGCTTCCCGATGAATCGGGAACGCGAGTTCAGAAAGGGCCCGACACCGCCAGCAATGCGGCCGCTCCGTTCCATCAGGAGTTGTTCGCCGCCCTGCGGGAAAAGCGCCGGACCTGGGCGGAACGTCTGAACCTTCCACCGTTTGTGATCTTCCACGACGAGACCCTGAAGAACATCAGCCGCTTCCTGCCGCAAACGCTCACAGAATTGGGCAAAGTCAAGGGCATTGGAACGCAGAAGCTTGAAGCCTACGGTTTGCAGGTTGTGGACTTGGTGCAGGAATTTCTCAAAAAATATCCGGAGAGCCACCCGCTGCCTATCAGCGAACAGCCGGAGGCCCCCAAAACAGTCAGGCAAGTAACCGACACCATTGAGGAGACCTGGAGACTCTGGAAGCTGGGCAAGACTGCCGACCAGATTGCGACGGTTCGAGGTCTCGCTCGTTCCACGGTTATTGTTCATCTGGAAACGCTGATTCTGGACGGTAGGGTGGTAGACGTGACGCGCTTCGTTTCCCCCACCCGTATAGCTCTGATTTCGGATGCTATCGCCCAGGTTCAAGGCGATCGTTTGACGCCGATTAAGGCATTGCTTCCGGAAGAGGTCACTTTCGAAGAGATTCGCCTGGTGAAGGCCGCAGCAGCTGTGAAAAGAACGCCGAGGCAGGGAAGTGGCAAATGAGAGCAGCCATCCAGCTGAGAGCGTGCCCAAGAGTCTGTCCGTGAGGTGAGCAATGATCCAAACGCTTGTGCTGGATCGCGAGTCTCGGGCGTTCAGCCGCGTCGGCGATGCCGAGGAGATCAGTGACCTCTGTGCTAACTCTGCCAACATTGTTTGGGTGGACGTAGCGGACCCGACGAGTCAAGACTTTGAAGATTTGGCCAAGGAGTTTGGATTTCATCCGCTCTCCATCGAAGATTGCCGCCACCGGCATCAGCGTCCGAAGGTAGAGGAGTATCCAGGCTATTACTTCATTGTCTTGTACGAAGCGGAGCTGGACGAGGAGAATCAGCTGAAGCTCCGAGAACTGGGAATCTTTCTCGGCAAGCACTACGTCGTTACCGTCCATAGCGAGCCCGTAGCAGCTATCGTGACAGCCGAACGACTGTGGCGCAGCTGGACGGACCTGGCGGAAAGAGGTACTGGCTTATTGGCGTACCTTTTGATGGACTCCATTGTCGATGACTATCTGCCGCTGCTGGATGCCATTTCAGATCGCATGGAGTTTCTAGAAGATCGGATCTTTGTTGATTTTCAGGCAGAAGCGATTGAAGAGATCTTCTACTTAAAAAAGGAACTGCTCTTGATGCGTCGCTCCGTCACACCTTTGCGGGATGTTTTCAACACGCTCCTCAGGCGCGAACAGCCTATCTTTCCTCGGGAAACGCACATTTATTTCCAGGATGTTTTCGATCATTTGATCCGAGTGGCAGACACGATTGACATCTTGCGGGACATGGTCAGCTCCACGATGGACGCTTACCTGTCCATCTCGGGAAACCGCATGAACATGATCATGAAAAGGCTGACGTCCATATCCACCATTCTTATGTCGGCCACGCTGGTTGCCGGCATCTACGGCATGAACTTCGAGTACATGCCTGAGTTGAAGTGGAGGTATGGCTATGTGGGGACGCTAGCCTCGATGTTAGCGATAGGCCTCGCGGTGTATTTCTACTTTCGGAAAATCAAATGGCTGTGAAGAAGACAGGCGAGCCAGACCTGGGAACCACGAAGAACACTTCCCTGGACGGTGCTTCCCGACAAACCAATTCAGAGCTTGATACTGACCAGCGAGCCGGAGATTCGAGCAAGGTCGTTTGGGTCATTGTTGCACTGACGCTGATCTTTATCGCGACCATCAGCTATTTCGTCGCCCAGATGCCCCCAAAGCCTTGATCTAGGCATACATTTGGGATTTCAGATCCGCATTCTTTGAAATGCGAGCGGTTCGAAGTCTAGTGTTGGGCCCTAGATTACCCAGCCGACTTGCCATGCGCTCGGGCGATGTTTTCTTCGGTAACCCGCTTCAGTTCCTCCAGAAACTCCTGCCGCTCCTTCGCCGCCTGCGTCTGACGAACCTTGTCGGTGAGATAACGTGTACCCTTGATGTCCGAGTTCTGCAGAGAGTCGGCCCAAGCTCGTAGTTGGCGGGAAACGCTTCAGCTTGGGATTTCAAATCTGAAATCTCAGATTTGAGATCACCGAAGACTGGTACTCTCTCAATGAAACAGAGCATCGAGCGTGACTCTGCTGCTGAACCTCTTGAAATGTACAGGAAGGTCAACAATTCCTGAGTTGTACCACGCTCGAAGCCTTCAGCGATGTTGTTTGAGATCGACACAGCAGCGCTCTCGAGTTGCCCTCTCAGATCACCGTGGCCTTTGAAACCGGGTGAAGAAGCTCAACTTGAGCCAGTCAGATGTGGAAGAACGCCAGGCTGGAAATCGAGCGTCGTTTGAATTGTTATCCCAAAAGCCCAGTCCGCAACTGAAAGGCAGGGACATCATTCTGATTGATGATGGCTTGGCGACCGGCTATACGATGATGGCAGCAGTCAAGTCGGTTCGTGAGGAGAATCCTGGACGCATCATCGTGGCTGTTCCTGTGAGCCCGAGCAGCACCTGCGAGCACGGCCGCGCGTCAGCAAGCGGCCATTTCATCGCACTAAACTAATTTTTTTCATAGCCTATAGCGTGTCCCCGCTGATTCTGAAGCTGTGAAAAATTGCAGCGGCGCTCTATGAGCGTGTCTTAAAACCTAGCTGGCGGGCGCAGGCTGAGGGTCGGCAGGAAACCGTCGTCATTCCGGCCAAGCGCAGCGCGAACCGGAATCCAGGCTGGATTCCCGCTTTCGCGGGAATGACGAACCGACGCACACCGGGCATAGGTTCCTTGGCCGCTCCGGCCCAGCGGGTTTTCAGACACGCTCTATGAGCGCCGATCCGCACGTTTCAAACGAACGACTTCGGGGTCACAAACCGCCGCTACAGCAATTTTCACAGCTCCCTGCAAGGCCACCGCGACGCTTTCCAAGGATATTTGACGCCTTGCCCAATGATGGGGAGCGAAGAAGTTCGAGTGAAGTGATTCGCACGTTCAGAAATAGACCTGCATTTGCAGCCGCAACTGGTGGCGCTTTCGATTCTCATTTTCACTCCCGAGCAGGTAGAAATAGTCGGACTGGATTTTGAGCTGATTTTCCTTGAGGTACCATGAGAGGCTGGGGCCGATTTCCCTCATAGGACGAAGAGCGGGATCGGTCAGGCCCATGGGACGGACCCTTCCGTATCGTGTGGCCAGTTCGACGTTGTTCCTAAACAGATATCCGGACTGAACAAAATATCCCCAGGCTGAGCGGGAGTACTCGCGGCTCACTTGTCCCTCTTGCATGGCCTCAAGGTAGGGCTGATTGGCGCTTCTGGACATCACCTCGCCCAGTAAAGACCAACCATTCCACTTAAAGACAACGTCACCCTCCCAGTGCTGGTAATTGAAGCGGGCAAACTCGTAGGTGTTGCCGAACGTGCTCTGGGCTCGATTTGTGCTGGTGTTTCTGGCAACTCCGGCAGCTAGCGCTAAACGCGGGTCGCTGGAATGTTCGAAGTCGCTCTCTGTCCTATCGTCAACATCATCGAGTTTTCCGAAAGGCTGAAATTGCAGGCGTCCGACCCAGAGGACTCCCGGAGCATCGGAGGTTCTATTTCTGCCATCTCCTCCGAAGACTCCGGCCTGATAAGTCAATCTGCCGAGCCCCAGAAAGTCTTTTGAAAGAATCTGGATTCCCACATCACGGTCAAGATTGAGTTCGTCGACAACAATCGAGCGGTCGACCATCTGCAAGGCCGAAGAAGAAGTGACTCGCTGACGGTCAAATGGAACTTTCATCTGTCCCATCCGTATGTTCAGGTCTCGAAGACGCGACCAGGTGACATAGGCATCGCGCAAAGACACAGGCCGGTCTGGCTCCATGTCCAGGTTGGAGAACGCCAGTTGGATTCTGTAGTTCCAGTTCTGGTTGAAAAAACTCCCCGCAAAGTCAAGGCGAGCGCGGCGAATCATGAATTCCGAGCTTAAGGATTCGGGTTCGGAAGTGACCCACTTCTCCGTCGCGCGAAATTGAAAGCGG
>JAKEER010000367.1 GCA_022616615.1 Acidobacteriota bacterium | reverse complement strand
TCGACTCCTCCCTTACGGTCAGGCTACTGGCCTCATTCAAGCCGAAGGCTTGCAAGCCATTAGCCGGGGGTGGAGCGAGGTCGCTCCACCCCCGGTGTGCAGGCGGAGAAAAGGAACGCACCCCGGAGGGGTCGCAGCGCTTGCCATTGGCATTGATTGAGAAGCGTTCAATCGAAATAACGGGTGGCACCCCTCCAGGGTGCGCATCTTTATGGTTCCCTAAGCCGGTGGTGTCGCTGGCGCTCAACCACCGGCTAATAGCGGCCAAGCCTCCGGCTTGTCTAATAGTCGTGACCAGTGCCTGTGACTCCCTGTGTGGGATGCCCGCCACTTATAATTGCGCCCCGCTGTCGCGGGAATGACGCGTTTGGCAAGCTCATCGATTGAATTCAGCAGACTGGGGATCTGCATCCAATTGGGGAACTCAAGCTCACAACCCAGCCTGCTAAACGTTCTTCCGGAGGAGGAGTTTTTCGCGCGACAGGCAGACGTCCAGCGGCTGTTTCATGCGGGGCTCGACGTGGCACGCGGCCTGCAGTCCAGTTGCTTTTTGAGCGGCCCGCGCAAGAGTGGCAAGACGGAAATTCTGAAGCGCGCCTATAACCGGCTTTTCTGGGAGCAGGACGCTGTCATCCCGTTCTTTCATGCCTTGCCGAAATCCATCACTTCAGCGGAAGTCTTTTGCCGGGAGTACTTCCTGAGCAGCGCATTGCAATGCATTGGGTTCTTGAGGAAGGATGCCCGGCTGCTGATTTCCGAGGAACATGATCTGAACCGGATCGTGCAGCTCGCCTACGAAAGCAAGCTTTCCTGGCTGACGGACGCATTCGATCATTTTCACCAGTTCACAAAGAATAAAGATCTTCAGGCACTCTCCCGCCTGGCCATTCTGTTTCCCTCCAGCGTCGCAGCCCGGACCGGGCTGTATGCCTTCGTGTTTGTGGACAACTTTCATCATCTTTCGTCACTGGCTTCGCCGGTTGAGATGTCGCTGTTGACGGCTCATTTTCTGCAGGCGCTTGAGTCGCGCCAGGCGCCGCATTGCCTCGCGGGGGCTTCAAAGCCTCTGTTCCAATCCCTTTTCCGGACCGCGGAACTTCCAGGTTGCGTCGAAGTGATGCCGCTCCGTTCCCTTCAAGCGGCAGAGGCAAAAGAATTACTGGAGAGACTCTGCCACCGCTTCGACGTCGGGTTGGAGGCTGAGCTCAGCCACTTCATCGTCCGGCAGCTGGACTGCAATCCCTTCTACATTCGGTCGATGCTTCAAACGGCCCGCCGCGAGTCCACCGGCCTGAGCTCGGCGCGCCAGTTTGCCGGTCTCTACAGCTCCGAACTCGTTGAGGGCAGCCTGCAGCTCTACTTCAGCAGTCTTCTGCATTCGGCCCAACTCAATGCCATAGAACGGATTAAGGCGTTGGAGTTTCTGCGCTTCTGCGCTCATGCACCGCTCGAGTTCGCTGCCCTGCACTATCTCAAAGGCCGTGAGATGTCTGAGGGTGTTGATTTCGAAGCTGTCTTGAACGCGCTGGCGGCGCTAGGCCTGATTGATTACAGTTTTGGCGTCGTGTCTGCTTTGCAGGATCCGGTTCTCAGAGACTGGGTTGAATGGAACTTCAGCCATAAAGTCGCGGGAACTGAGCTTTCACGCGTTCACTTTGACCTTTCTTCCGGTCTGCTGAAGAAGTTCGGGCAGGCTTTACAATCACGCCAGCAGACGGATGTGCTGGCGAGCATGAAGGCCGTGTTGCAGGCGATGAACTGCCAGAGCGTGCCGCGGGCTTGGTTGAGCTATGCGGAGTTTGTCCGATCCAAGGAATTTGGCGGTGCAGCAAAGCAGCCAGCTTTACATGAGGGTGAGGTGGTTCTGCCTGAAGTGATCTCTCTGACCGTCCTAAGCAGCGTTTCTTCGCCGGGTGGCGATTTCCTGGGCGGCCTAGTGATTGCGCGGGGCTTCGAACGGGGCCTCTATTCGGATGACATGGAAACGGCCTGGCTGGCGGGTTTCGTGACAGGTGCAGCAGGGCTGGACGAAGTGCAGCGGTTCTACCGCAGGTGCGAAGTCACCGGGCGGCAAGAGGGCCTGAAGCGGGCGCAGCTCTGGCTGGTTGCCGAAGAGAGATTCAATCAAGCCGCCCTAAGTTTTGCCGAAGCGCAGGGTATTTTCAGTTCGAATCTCGAGCAACTGAAGCTCCTGGCTCACGAGGTCGTGATGGAGCAGGAACCAGTCCAGGAGCCAGAAGAGGCTGAAGCGCTGCTCACGTATGAGATGACGATTCCTATGTCGGCCGACAGCGAGCTGGTGGCCGTGCGCGCTCTCGAACAGATCGCAGACAGCAGCGCTTTCAACGAGAAGTCCAAGGGCCAGGTGCGCATGGCTTTGATGGAGGCATGCATCAATATTAAAGAAGCCGTGGCCAGCGAAGCCGGCAGGATTCACCTTTCTTTCAAAACGGCCAGCCACCGCCTGGTGGTTCATCTGCGTGCCGAGGGCCGCATCGGCGCTGAAACTGATCCCGTCCAGGCCTGGGGCATGAAGATGCTGCGGACGTTGATGGACGATGTCCGACTACGCCGCACTGCCCAGGGTTTTGAGCTGGTGATGACCAAGCACTTGCCCGCTGCCGCGAACGCAAAGAGCGAAGCCGTTTAGACCACGAAACATAGCTGTAGCCGCCGACGTGAGGCGGATCCCGCCGGCGGGAAACTGGCGGGTTGGACACTTGAAATGTGCTTGCCCGGCCCCAATCCAGCCACTTTGGCAGTTTTCCTCGTTTCCCTCGTACCGTCTGACCCTTCACACCTTTTCTGACCGACCCCTTCCCGTATTAAAAGAGAGCTGAGGGCAACAGGATTGCGCCCTCGTTTTGAACTTTCTAGCGCCGAGGTGAGATCGGAGTCTCTCAAGGAAAAAAAGCATTGCGCTACGACAAATTGTTGCTAGAGTGATGGCATATACTATCTGTTGTGTTGGAGACTGACGCAGCCAGCATCTGAAGTTCCAGGGATTAGATCTGGCCTGAAGTAGGGATCGCCTCAGCAGTGCAGTTCCGCTGTGGGACGGCGTCCATCAATCTCGGTTCTCGCTAGTCTCTCTCATTGTCCTGCCAGGGCCTGATCGGATGTGCCTGCAATGAGACTCGGGATCGATTTCGGAACGACCCGCACCAGAGTCGCAGCCGCCATTAGCGGCAACTATCCCCTCATTGACTTCTTCCCTGAAGGTGGATACCACCAGAATTGGTATCCATCGATCATCGCGGTGAGCAGCCAGGAAGTTATGTATGGCTTGGCAGCCCAGGGGGTTCAATACGATTCGGAATGGGAGTTCTGCCGGTCCATCAAGCGTTTTCTGAGTGACTGCCATCCCCAGACCGTTCTTGCTGTCGGGCCGGTCAAAAAGACCCTATTGGAGTGGCTGACTGGCTTTCTGACCAGCCTGCGCGAGGACTTGCTGTGCCACAGCAGCTTGCAAGTCCATCCCAACGAAACTTTGGAAGCACTGGTTGGCGTTCCCACCAACAGCAACAGCAATCAGCGGTTTTTGACACTGGAGGCCTTTCGCCGCGCCGGCTTTCAGGTGATCGGAATGCTCAACGAACCTTCCGCAGCTGGGCTCGAGTATGCCTATCGCTATCGCCAGTCAAACAACCAGAGAGATCGAGAGCATCTCGTGGTGTACGACCTCGGCGGGGGCACATTCGACATTTCGGTGATCTGCATGAACGGCCGGCAGCACGAGGTCATCGGTAGCGAAGGCATCACTCGGCTGGGAGGGGATGACTTCGACGCCCTTCTCATGGAGTCTGTGTTGTCTCAGCCCTGGCCATCGGGATTCATTCGCAAGCGCCTTTCCTTGGCACTCTCGGGCATCCTGACGCCTCCTTTTGGCTCGGCTGTCCGCTCCTCCTTCTTGAATGTGTGTCGTGAAGCCAAGGAGGCTCTGAACCCAAACACACGAAAGATCATGGTGGACCTCAGCCAGGTCAGTGCCGCTCTGGATACGGTGCTGGTCCCGATTTCTGAGTTCTACGAGAAATGCAGTCCCCTGATCTCCAGGACCATTCAGGCTACCGAGTCTGCCCTTCGCACCGCTTTGGGCGAGTACGCGCCCGAGCATGAATCGCTCTCAGCGGTTTACCTGGTGGGTGGTTCTTGCGGGCTTCCTCTATTAGCCCGATCTTTGAGGGAGCATTTTGGCAGACGGGTGTGCCGCTCGCCATATCCCTTTGCTGCCACTGCCATGGGACTTGCGATTGCAGCAGACCAGGAGAGCGGTTACAGTTTGACAGAACAGTTCAGCCGGCATTTTGGAGTTTGGCGCGAAACTGACGATGGGGAAAAGATGATCTTTGACCCAGTGTTTCCCAAGACCACGGGGCTTCCACGGCCCGGCCAGCCGCCGCTTCGAGTCACGCGAAGCTACCATCCCGCGCATAACCTCGGACATTTCCGGTTCCTCGAATGCAGTAACTTGAAGCCTCCATATCAGCCTGACGGGGACGTTGTCTCTTGGGACGAAGTCTATTTTCCCTTTGATCCTGCTCTTGCCGCTTCAGAGTGCGGCCTGGAGCGAAAAGAAATTCGCCGCTGGGCCAAAGCGCAGTCCCTTTGGGTTGAAGAGGCCTACGAATGTGATGCCGAAGGGATCATCACCGTCACCATCACGAATCACACCACGGGGCAAAGCAAAGCCTACCGCATTCGGCAGGAGACACAACAGCGCTCCGAGATGTCACAGAGAGCCGCCTCCTCCAGGAGTTAGCTGATCGGACCGCGATACGCGCCGAACGAGAATTGTGTTCTCGTGTCGCGTCATTCAAAGGCCGGGGTGCGGTGTTCCCTGCCTGCCCAGGCAGTGCCCAACCACGTCAAACGCGCGGCGCGTTTCCAAGCTGGGACATCAAGCGTGACGAAACGGCTGCTGATTTCCTAGTGACCTCAGGGGATCTACCATCCACGGACCCCGCAGGGTTCCGTCAAAGTCGCGAGCCCTCCCTTACGGTCGGGCTACTGAACAGGTCCGAGGCTCAAGTCAGTAGCCCGCGCGTCAGCAAGGGCTCTGCCTCGACTCAACGACTTA
>JAKEER010000366.1 GCA_022616615.1 Acidobacteriota bacterium | reverse complement strand
TTGCCCGTTTTCGAAACTCTCGCATTCATGACGCGCGACTTAGCACCGAAAGAATTTTCATTTTCGTGAAATTCGAGGTCCAACTGCGAAAGTTGGGCTAATGGCTTGCAAGCCTTCGGCTTGAATGAGGCCAGTAGCCTGACCGTAAGGGAGGAGTCGAGAGATTGCCCGCCACTTTAATTGCACCCTTCTGCGGCATCACTCCCGACCCCAAAGCCACGACGCACCGAGGATCTCAAGAGGTTCTTCAATGCCCTTCGTCCCGGCTCAGCACCTGGGGAAGCCGCCGGGGCTTGGCATTACAGCCGCTCGAAATGCGCCAGGTAGTGATCCCCCAGGCTACGAACTACCGGCCAGGCGCTGAGCCGGGCGTCCAGCTCTCCGGCAAAGTCCAAGAGCCGCGGATGTCGTAGCGCCCAGCTTTCCAGGTAGGAGGGTGGAACCGTCAGACCAATGGCGCAGTGTTTTCTGTAGCGAAAATATGGATGCAGCGCGTGGATGAGATCAACCACTGAGGGATAGTGCACGCGCACTTCGGTGGAGTGGCCGAGTTTGGCAACCGCGCCGTCCGGCTGCCAGCGGCGAAGGGCTCTTGCGAAGCGGAGATGCGCCAGGTAGTAACCTACCTCCCAGAGGCAGCAACGGTTCAAGAGGCAAAGCAGGACAGGGCCGCCACGCCGGACCAGGCGCGACAACTCCTTTGCCATCGCTTCCAGGCCGGCCACGCAATTGAGCCCGCCAAAATTCGAGAACACGGCGTCGTAATCAGCCTCTGCTGGTAACCGGCCAAGCTGCTCGGTTGCAATTTGCAGTATCGTGATGCCATCCTTCTTTCTTTCTGTTTCCACGCGCTGTTGTGCGACAGCCACCATCTCGGCCGAGCTGTCGAGTCCCACAACTTCGCATCCAAGGCCAGCCAGAAAAACCGCGTCCACACCCGTGCCGCAATTCAGTTCCAGAATACGCTGCCCTGGCCGAAGTATCTGGGAAGCAATGGCCCAGACAGCCTGGCGCTGCGCACGGCCAATCAGAGACTCCGTGAAGACACGGTCGTAGTCGCGAGCGACGGCGTCGAAGGGTGAGTTGACGAGCAATGTTGAGTCAGACATGTTCGGTGTTTCCCAGTGAAGTGCCTGGAAGCGGCGGAAATGGCGAACCGGAGAGTCGGCGAAATGGGAAAGGAGGACGCTTCAGCGCATTTTCGCCGCGTCGCCGTCTCTCCGTTTCTCCGTGTCGCTTCCATCCTGATGCGCTTTTCCCCGTTTCCTACGCCTCGACTTCGTCGTGGGCGAGGGCCAGTCCACGACGCGCTTCATGAATGCGCTGCCGCAGAAGTTCGGCATCGGCAGTGGCTTGAACATAATCCTTGGCGGACAGCTTGCCCAGCGCAACTTCGTTTTTCAGCCACTGGTCGGCAAACTGGTAGTAGCGTCTTGAGTGGCGTCCACGGAGTTTGATATCGCGGTCAGAGCCCGCCGCCCAACTGCCGGGAGCGACGACGGATCCGGACATCTCAGCGTAGTATTCCGTTCCTTTGATGGGATAGGCAACCGTGGCCAGGAAGACGTCGGCATCGGCTTGTTTGACATGCTCCACAGTGGCTTCTATGTCTGAAAGCTCTTCGCCCGCATAGCCCCACATGAGGAACATGCCGGTTTGAATGCCGCGCGCTTTGCAGAGGCGAATGGCGCGCTGAACTTGTTCGACTGTCACGCCTCGCTCCATGGCGTCGAGGATGCGCTGGGAGCCGCTCTCAGAACCAATCCAGACGCGGAAGCATTGGAGCTCGGCCAGCGCATCCGCTGCTTTCTCGTTCAGACGATCCGCGCGGGTGATGCATTCAAACGGGAGGGCCAAGCCGCGGCGTTTCATTTCTTCCGCGTATTTGAAGAGCCAGGCGTGGTGAATTGTGAAGACGTCATCGGCGATCCACAGCATATCTGGCGTGTAGCGCTGGCGCAGCCATTCGATCTCGTCAACGACCGCCTCTGGTTTGCGCCGCCGGTGGGTTTTTCCATAGACCGAATGGCTGCACCAGCGGCAATGATAAGCGCAGCCCCGCGCTGTAATAAGAGAAGCCGAGCCGGCGCCGTGATGACTCCGCCAAATATCGATATACCTGCCGAGATCGATGGCTTCCCGGTCCGGCCAGGGCTGGGCGTCCAGATTCGGAATGAGAGGCCGGGCTGCGGTCTGCTGAACAGCGCCGCCAGCGCCCCGGATGGCCAGGCCTTGGATCCTGCCAAAGGTCTCGCCATCGCCCCTTAGGTGGCTTTCAAGGATTTCCTCCAGTGTGATCTCCCCTTCTCCTATGACAATCGCGTCGGCTCCTGCTTGCAGGTATTCTGGAATGTAGTTGGAAGGCTCCGGTCCCCCGAGAACCACCAACCAGCCCACGGCCTTTGCCTTTTGGATGATCTGCACAACGCTACCCCGAGTCATCAGGTTGGCGTAGATGCCAAGAACTGAAGGCGAATGGGTTTCGAGCACTGCCGAAAGTTCTTCTCGAGTTCGAAACGTCGTATCGAACACCTCAACTGCGTAACCCTTCGCCTTCAGATGAGACGAAAGATACAGCAGCCCCAGAGGCGCATAGGGCTTCATGATCTGAAGCTCCTTGGGGTCCTCGTGCAGGAAGTATCCGTGGGTCAGCAGAAGATCCATAGCGCAAGCGCGATGTCCGAACGACGAAGAGCGAATGTTGAAGTACGAAGGGCGAAGTACGAATGTCGAATTGCGACGGCGACGCGTGTTAAAGCTGCGAATTGGACGTTTTTCTTGGCTCCCCTCCTGCGATCAGGAGGGATGTGCCGCGCAGCGACGGCGGTCGCGCAGCGGCACGGGGGTGGTCTGAGGATGCACCGAGAACCGTCATTCAAGCGTTTCGTATCGAGGAAGAGCCGTTGCGGCACGAAACGTTCGGTTGGAGGTTTCCGCAAGGGCCGGTCGCACCACCCCGGCGCTGGCTCCGGGACCGCCGTCCCTGTGCCAGCGCCCGCCCCTCCTCAGCCAAGGAGGGGAATCAAAACGTCCAATTCGCAGAAAGTGTGAACCGCTACAGCCGCGAGCGAACTTCTCCCTGAGACATTCGCCCTTCGAACGCTGGCGTTCGCCCTTCGGCATTCGTACTTCGCCCTTCCAACCGAGTTGGCTTGGCATTGCGGCAGTGGGCCTCAAGCTGTCCAACTCTCACCCAAAGGTCCATCAGCTCTTGCCACCGTCCGGCCGAAGCAGGGCTGCCGGACGGGCCAGAAGTATTGCGGGTGTTTTCCGTCTGCGGCAACTGGTTAACGAGGTCCACCTCGAGGTGCAAGGCGTCGTGCAGAGCATGGTAGAAGTCGCCGGTGTAAGTCCCCTTGAACATCATGGCCAGATCTTCGCTGTCTTCCCAATTGGTTTTGCCTTCCAGTTGTTCCTGAACCAGGGTGTGAAACTTGGTGCCGGGCAGAGGGTAAGAGACGGAGACGCCGATATCGTCGGGCCGCGCTTGCCGCACCAGGTCGATTGTCATCTGAATTTCGTCCCAGGTTTCGCCGGGATAACCGAACTGCAGGAAGAAACAAGCGCGGAGGCCGGCGGCTTTGAGGTTCTGCCGCGCCTGAAAGATCTGTTGGACTGAGCTGCCTTTCTCCATCGCATTAAGAATCTTCTGCGAGCCTGATTCGGCGCCCATCCAGACTTCGACGCAGCCAGCCAGCGCCAAGTCGCTGGCTGTTTTGGGTGTCATCAGATCAACCCGGGATTGCATCGTGAAGGGAATGGAAGCCTGAGCGCGTTGCACAGCCTGGGCGAATTGTCCGGTCCAGCACGGCTTGAGGGCAAAGATGTCGTCGGCAAACCAAAGGTGATCGGGGTTGAAAGCTTCTTTGAGCAACTTCATTTCCTCCGCGACACTTTCAGGTGAGCGGGCGTTGTAGCTGGTGCCGTAGATGGGTTTTGCGCACCAGTTGCAGTGGTAGGGACATCCGCGGCTCGAAGCCATGTTCAGCGAAAAGTGGCCGTGGGCTTGCGTCCAGGCCGCGCGGTAACGGTCTCCGTCAATCAGGTCCCAGGCGGGGAGAGGCAGGGCGTCAAGATTGGGCATGAGACCGCGAGGGGGCGTGCGAATCACCTGCCGGTTGGGAGAATCGAGATAAGCCAGTCCGCGAATGGTGGCAGGCTGCTCCGCTGTATGGCTGAGCAAATATTCCACCAGCTCTTGCAGTGTCCACTCTGCCTCTCCTATAAGCAGGTAATCGAATCCGCGCCGCAGGTAGTCGCCGCAATGATCCGTGGCATCCGAACCATTAACCACGGTGATTGCGCCGGCTGCTTTCGACTGGTCGAGAATTTCGAAAGCTACCTCGCGCATTCGTGTCAGGCACATCTTGGTAAGGAAATTAAAATTGTCTTCATAAACTGCCACGATGCGAGGTTGATGCTGCTTGAGAGCTGCGCTGAAGCCTGCAATCGGGTCTTCCAGCATGCTGTCGAACAGCGCGACAGAAACTCCACTCTCTCGTAACAGGCCGGCCGCATACAGCGTGCCCAGGGGTGGATAGGGCTTCATCTTCCGCGCCTGCTTGCGGTCGAAGTAGAGATGGTAGGAGTGAGTTAGGAGTACGTCAGTCATATTCGTTGCTTGAAGCTGCCGAAACGGTGAAACGGCGAGACGGCGAAGCGGCGAGAGGGTCGGAGCCGCAGGTGCCCCTCATTTCGGCTCTCGTGGGCACTGCGACTCGTTAGCCTTGATTAGCCATTTGTCTGCATCATTGATCATCAGAACGAGCTGGCTGATGATCTGTTCGTATTTGTCGTCCAGTCTGGCACAAGTTTCTTCGGCCAAGTATTTGCATCGCCGTGAAAACTCGATCCACACCTGCGTTTCGGATGCTTCTCCCTCTGCATCGTTCCACTTAGCAATAAAGGCAGCCTTATAACGCCGCTTTCTCCAACCTTCAGCTATGTTTGAACAGACAGAACGCGACGCACGGCGGATCTGGTCCACCAGCGAGTACCTTTCTGCAGGAGGAAAGGACTTCGTGAGATCAAAGATCTCCATGGCTGTTTCCATTGCGTTTTGATAGACCCGAAGGTCCTTGTACGTCCTGACCTGGTTTGACATGAGTCACCGCATTAAGAGATTCGCCGTCTCGCCGTATCTCCGTCTCGCCGTTTCTTATTCTTCCTCTTTCCGGCGCCTCAACTTTTCCCTGCCAGGCTCCTCAACAGATCTTCTCCAAATCATGCCCCAAACTCTCACCGGTCAATAGCGAGCGGCGCAGTGCGAGGCACTGTTTGAGTTGCAGCATCCACAACTCCAGCGGGAAGCCATAGAACTTGTGTCGAAGCCGCCAGGCCAGCGGCGCCGTCAAGGCCTTTGAAAACCGTCTTCGCAGAGGCGATAATGTCGTCCGAAGCATAGCCCTACGGATCTGATGATTCAGTACAAAGTAAGACAGCATCCGTTTTACTCGCTGGTAGTCTGCGCCCTGCAGCCAGGGCAGCAGATTCCTGCCGAGAGGCATGTTGGCCCATTCTTCCAGCGAGTGTGGCTCGCCCATTCCCAGTTCACGCAATTTGTCCCAGACGGCGATGCCTGGATAGGGTGTAAAAATGTTAGGCGAAAAGCTGACGTTGGAAAACTGGCGGGCGATCTCTCCCATGACGCGCAGGGTCTCGGCACGATAAGCGTCTGTTTCGCCAGGAAAGCCAATGATCAGATTGAAGGTGGCTTTAATCGCTGCCTTGTGACACTTGCGGGCTGCCTCAAACATGTCGGCAATCTTCTGGTGTGGCTTGTTCATCAACGCCAGCACTTCTTCTGCAGCCGACTCGGTGCCAAAGCCGATGTGGCTCACGCCGGCTTCGCCCAGTAGCTGCACATCTTCATCACTCATCCGACAGAGCAAGTCGGTGGAAGCTTGAAAGGTCCAGCGGAACTTGACCCCCGTTTCAGTAAAGCCGCGCGCAATAGCCACCGCGCGTTTCACATCGACTGGAAAATTGGAGTCAAGAAATGAAACTTCTTCGAGCCGGTCGCGCTCGACAAGTTTAGTCACTTCGGCAACTACGCGTTGGGCTGTCAGCGCATTGAAGCGGCGGTTGTAAAAGATGGTGTCGGTGCAGTAGTTGCAGGCATAAGGACAGCCGACGCTCGAAGCATAAACCGTCTTGCGAACACCGCAGGCCTTCGCATAAGCCTCCACCTCCACGAGGTGATAGGCTGGCAAAGGCAACGTGTTGATATTGACAACCGGCCGTTCGGGATTGTGGACGATCTGCTCTCCGTGCCGGTACGAAACACCGGCGACGCCCTCGAGTGATTCACCTACCTCAAGCCTTTGCACGGCTTCCACGAACGTGAGTTCTCCCTGGCCGCGAACAATGGCATCCGCGAAGCCGCTCTCCAAAGTTTGATCTGGCAGCAGCGTGGGGTGCCAGCCCCCGAAAATGATGGGAAGTTGGGGCTGCAGGCGCCGCACAAGCTGGCTGGACTCGATGGCTTGACGAATCATGGGTCCGGTGAGAAGCGAAACCCCGAAGCAAATAGAATCGCCGATTTCACTCGCAATGCGCTTCAGGTAGGCGGGTTCAATCGCCGCATCAATGCAGCAGACTTGATAACCAGCTTGCTCGAGAGGCGCGGCCAGGCTGAGCAAGCTGAGTGGTGGCCCGAGGGGTTTGCCGGAGTAGGGAGGGTAGAAGAGAAGGACCTTCTTGTGATTCATGGGTTAAGTTCTCTGCACGACTGAGACGGCGAACTGGAGAGACGGCGAACCCGCGAACACGCGAATCTCTGATCTCGGCTCACCGTTTCTCCATTTCTCCATTTCGCCGTTTCTCCGTCTCGCCGTTTCTCCGTTTCCGTAGAAGAGAAGGAGCTTCTTGTAATTCATGAGTTAAGTTCTCTGCACGACTGAGACGGCGAACTGGAGAGACGGCGAACCCGCGAACACGCGAATCTCCTATCTCGGCTCACCGTTTCTCCATTTCGCCGTTTCTCCGTCTCGCCGTTTCTCCGTTTCCGTCACTTTCAGCCCAGAACAATGAATCAGGATCTCTGCGCCGCCAATTGCTGGGCATCAACCTTGGGTTTCAGCGACTCCGATAGCCGGTTCAACCCTGTCTTGATCCAGAGCTCGACTGGAAAGTCGTATAACCCGTGATTCAGACGGAAGCGCGCTGGGTAACTGATGGCGCGATGCACGGTCTTCACCAGGCGGCTGCGCCGGTCGGCGGCAATGGGCACACGGTCGAAGGCAATTCGCAGATAATCGCGCATGGTCTGAACACGTTGATGCTCGCGGCCCTTCAACCAGGGCAAAACCGTGTAGCGTGGAAAATAGTCGCTCCAGCCTTCAAGCGTGCCGGGCACTTCGATGCCGAGTTCCTTCGCGCGGCGCATGATCGGTGCGCCTGGATAAGGTGTGAAGATGTTGGTCCAGAACTCAGCACCCGGGTAGCGCCGGCAAACGTCTTGAATGAAGCGGACCGTCTCTTGCCTCTCGCTCTCACCCTCGCCGGGGAAGCCGAAAATAATGTTGAACGATGGCCGAATGCCTGCCTTGAGGCACTTCTCAGCGGCTGCATACATCGTCTCAATCCTTTGAAAATCCTTGTCCATCAGTTTCAGCACTTTGGGAGAGGCAGATTCGGCGCCATGGCAGATCTGCTGCAAGCCGGATTGCCGCAACAGCTTCAGCTCCGCATCGTCAATGCGTGTGACGAGATTGGTAGAAGCCTGAATACTCCAGCGAAACGTCACGCCTGATCGAACCAAGCCGTCGGCGATGGCGGCCGCGCGTTTGCGGTCTACCAGGAAGTTGTCGTCCACCACCCAGAGCAGCTCCAGCCCGTAACGCCTCACCAGCTCGGTCATCTCCGCGACCACCTGGTCTGCGGGCAGGCCATTCCACTGGCGGCCATAAACGCCTTCGTTGGTGCAGTAGGCGCAGTTGAACGGGCAGGCGAGACTGGTAATATACATCGCCCAGCGGCGGCCACAGGCTTTCTCATAGGCGTCGAAGTCAGCCAGGTGATAGGCCTTCGGGGGTAGCTCGGCCAAGCGGCGCAACGGGCGCTCGGGTGTGAAAACGAGCTGGCCGGCGCGTTTGAAGCCGATGCCGGCGACATCGTCGAGTGGCGAACCGTCGTCAAGCCTGTCCAGAATCTGGAGCAGGCTGTCCTCGCCCTGGCCGCGCACCACCACATCAACGAAGCTGGCCTCCAGCGTCTGATCTGGAAGCAACGAAGGGTGCCAGCCGCCGAGGATGACGGGCTTGTCAGGATAGCGCGCTTTCACGGCCCGGCCCATCATGGCCGTCTCGCGGATCATCGGGCCAGTCACCAGTGAAATGGCGAGACAGAGCGCGTCTTCCAACTCAGCGAGAACCCGCTCTTGAAAGTCGGGCGTGATGGTGGAGTCAACGATCTTGACTTCGTAGCCAGCTCTAAGCAGAGGCGTACAGACCGCCAGAATTCCCAGCGGCGCCGTGGCTTCCAGGCTGGAGAAAGCCGGGAAGAAGAAGACAATTTTCTTCTTGGTTCTCGAAATCATCGCAGTTTCGCGCGTGAAAACCCACAAGTCGTAGCGAGCAGCCTCATAGCGCCGAGGGAAACGGCTCCGTTGCTTCTTGCCCCCTCACCCGGCCTGCGCGACCGCCGTCGCTTTGGCCACCCTCTCCCCACAAACGGGAGAGGGAGTTCTCGAATGTGACCGAAGTTGGAACTCCGTGGGCAGCAAGTGAACCTAATCAGCCTATCAGGAATCCGAGCACGGAACGATGGGATAGAGACTTGAACCGTAGAGAGCACATTCCGAACGGTGGCTATGTCCTTTGAGCTGGCGGGTGGCAAGGGATATCCAAGGACACGGTGGTTCCCTTCTGAAACTCGCTTTCCACTCTCCAGACAAACTCAGAAGGGTAGTGAATGTTCAAGCGGTCGATGAGATTGCGCAAACCGTAGCCGCGTTCCAGCATGTTTTCTCGGGCCGACGCTGTCATGCCCATGCCATCGTCCGAAACCTGGATGTTCAAGTGGCCATTGGCCTGGAGGACGTCAATGCGGATGGTCGTCGTTCCGATCTTCAACGCGGCGCCATGCTTGACGGCGTTTTCGATGAGGGGCTGAAGAGTGAAGCAAGGAATCTGGGCGTTTTGAACCTCAATCCGCTCTTCCACCTGCAGCCGCTCTCCGAAGCGGGCCTTTTCGATTTCCAGGTAATCCTGAATGAAGCGCAGCTCGTCCTGCAGGCTGACCACTTCCCGTTCCGAAGCCTGCAGCGTCTGGCGGAAGATATTGGCCAGCTTGGCGGTGAGGCGGCGGGCCTCGTCCGGGTTCTCCTCGATGAGGACGCCCACAGTGTTCAGCGCATTGAACAGGAAATGCGGATTAATCTGAGAGATGAGCGCGTCGAGCCGCGAGCGCGTAGCCAGCCGGCTGAGCTTCTCTTCATTGAACTCCTTGTGCCGCAGCTCATCGTGATATCTGGCCGTCTCCGCCTGCGATTCCGCCAGCGACCGTGCCATGCTTTCAAAACTGCGCGCTAGCACGTCGACCTCATAGTTGGGGCTGTGATGCGAGAACTTCTGCTGCAGCTGGCCGGTACGCGTAATCTGTCCCATGAAGTTCACAAAGTTCATCAGAGGACGGGTGATCGACTGGCTCAAGGCCAGGCCCAGTAGCGTAGCCACAAGGATGGAGAACAGCCCGATGAAGACGAGGGTGACTTTGATGCCGCCCATGATGTTCTGCATGGCCCGGTCGATGGAGTTCAGAATAATGAACCCGCCGCCAGACGGGTTGCCTTCGGCAATCTGCAAGGCCAGAAAGGTCTCGCCCTGCAGGAGAAGCTCCGTTTGAGAGTCGAAGACGGGCGCGCCTCCAGGTTCTGCCGGCGCCTGTATGCGTTTCAGGAGCACGCTATTTCGCTCGTCATTGAAGGTGGAGGCGATGACTTGGCCGCCGGCCACGAACACAACATCGCTGCCAGTATTCGCTTTGATCGTTTCTACCAGTTGGGGGCTAATTTCATAGCCTGAACTGAGCGTTCCCACAACAAGATCCTGCAGCAGAATGGGAACTGAGACGATGCGATATGTCTTGTCCTGGAAACGCCAGATGCCCGCCGCCTCTTCGAAATCGCGCGGGTTCGGACTCAGGCAGTTCTGGATCGAAGGCTGATCCGAGAAATTCAAGCCTGCTGCAACGGTTGGAGCGGGAATGCCCTCGAGGGCCAGCACGTCGCCGCTGTTGCTGGTGACAACGAGAAGATCCGCTTTGAGAATCAGAAACAACTTCACTGCTTCGTTTTCCACTGTGCGGCGGAGTTGTTCGAGAATCGGACTGTTGCTCCTAAGCTCGGTCTGATAAGTCTCGATGGCCGCCTTAAGCGTGGAATTCTCCGACGCGATGATGGAGTAAGCAGCCATCTCGCGCAGCCGGTCCCTCTGGATTTGCTCCAGGATCTGTTGCGAGCGTTGCAGATCGCGCACCAGGCGGCTGCGCACCTGGCTCTTGACCACTTGATTGATAACTAGAAATGACCCGGCCACCACCGCGATGACCAGCAGCGAGGTGAACAGGATGATCTTGGTTCTGAGCTTGAGAGGCTTCATAGCACGAAGTCTACAGGCGAGTTTTCACCTGGCTGAAGGCGAATGGTTTTCTTCTGTGGCTTCAAGCGCTCGTGCCAGGCGACCAAGGTGTAGGTACCTGCCGGCAAAGGTGGCATGGAGAAGGCGCCGTTCGCGTCCGCTTTGCAGAAATACGGGTGATCAAAAACCCGGATGACTGCATTCATGTGCGAGTGGATATGGCAAAAAATTTTGACGATTCCGGGCCGGTTGAACTTGACGGAACGCACCTGATTTTTGGGATAGCGGCCCAAGTCAAAGCTGCGAGCGCCGGAGAGCGAAAAAACGTTGTGGAAGAACGGGTCGCCATTGGGAAAACGAACTGTATCGCCTGCCTGAATGGCCAGCACCTGCGGAATAAATGTTTCGTTTACCTGGCGAATTGTCGGATCCGCAGCCGCCCGGCGGTGCAGAGGTGCGACCTTGGCAGACTGCAAATTGCCTTCGAGGTAGACAACCACATTCTCCAACTCGCTCGCTGGAGCGGTGGTTCTGGGTGCGACAGCCGGTCCGCCCCGGCGTGAGTAGAAATTGATAGCCATGCTTCTCGGCTGAATCTTGCTTTCAATCCTAACGACGCCACGCAGGCTGGCGGCGCCAAATCCGTTCGAGGCTGCTAGGGTGAGGAGGGGGCTGCCGGGCGGCGGCCACCACCACCCCCTTGAGATCCAGAAGCAGGCAGCCAGGAAGGAGAGCATGCAGCCGGCCGCCAGGAAAGGGCGGGTCTTAGGGTTTGCAGTGAAACGGGAGGCCGTCAATTGGGTTCCTTGAGAATCCCCTTAGAAAAGCGGGAAAGAAGGGGCAGGCTTCAGGGGCTTGTTTTGATGGGTTTGGGAAAGAGCAGACAACCCCTGGCGCTTGGCGCCACTGTGGTTAAGATTTTTAGTGCTCCCGATACTCGCGGCTTCACGGCAGGTGCAGCAGCTTTCTGGGATCAAACCGGTAAACCAACTGGACACCAACCATGTCGTCCCGCGGTTCCAGAGCCACAACGGTTCGGTTGAGCTGATAGGAAACCTTCGCCAACAGTTTTTCTGAAAGATGAAATCCCAGGCCCAGCTCCACGCTGTAGCGGTTATTGTCAAAGCGAGGCCGGGCGCCGTTGCTGAAACCACTGCGGAAGCGGTCGAAGTAGAGCTGATTCCACCTTCCCGCCACAAACAAGCGGGGTGTCAGCGTGTGTTTCAACTCCACAAAATAGCCCGTGGCCCCGAGCCGCTGCGACACGCCGGGCACCCTAAAATTCGTGAAAAGCAATTCGCTCTGCAGTTCGAGATGACGCAGCGTTAGCTGCAAGTCCACGCCCAAGGCTCTTTGCGTAAAGTCCCGCCAGCGGCTTCCGGCCGGCAACTGGGGCCGAACAGAGGCATCCAGGTAAGGGCCTGTGGCAAACGAGCCGCCGATCCGGACCCGCTGAAAAGCCGTCACCCCGCCTGACGCCACCCACTGCAGCCGTTGTCCCGGACTGCCCACATTCAGTGGATGTGCCAGGGAACTATTCACCAGGGCGAAACGGTAGTCGGCGCTCGAAAAACTGCCGAAAGCCATCAGGCCAGTGGGATAAGAAAAGTTAATGAGCGGAAGCCATCCGTTATCTCCTCTGCTATCACTGGAGTAACCCGGCAACGGCTGAGCGCGAGCCTGCCAGCGCAGGAAGTCGTAAACGTTGGACGGTAACCGGCTGGAGCGGATCGTCGTGCGGTGCGTGTACATCAAGGGAAAACCAATCAAGGGATTCTGGTCGGCATAGTTCCGCGTCAGAAACTGCCCGAAGGGATGTCCAAATTTGCCAACCTGCAGATTCAGGCCCGAGGGCAACCGGAAGCTGTAGCGTAGGTAGCCCTGCAGAACGCCCGTCGTGGTTGTTTGCCGCAGCTGCGGGTCGTGGTGATTCAGTCCCTCCAGATGGTTTACTCGCCCTTCGTAGAATGCGAACAGGCTGGGGGTCAAGCGGTAGGATGCCAGAAGCGCCGCCTGGCCATTCAGGCGGAGATCGGAAGCCGGATAGGACCCGGCCGAACGTTGCGCCCGGATAAAGACACCATCAGTAATAACCTGAATCCCCAGGCGGTCTTCAGCAAACATCGCGGGGACGCTAGACGTACTCACCAGGAACAAGACGAGAATGGAATTCAACCGTAGCATATTGAACGCTTGATCAGCTCTTTGAAAATTTTGACACAGGCCACGAGGCTTGGCAAGAATGCAGGCTGTCAAGACAGGGCCAACGTCAAAGCCCCGAGCCCTCCCTCACGGTCGGGCTACTGAACAGGCCGAGGCTCAAGATAGCCCGCGCGTCAGCAAGGGCTCTGCCTCAGCGCAATAAGTCATGGGACTTTGACGGGACAACCTGCTGTCAAGACCGGGTTGCGTCGGGTTCAGCCAAAGTCAGAATCAATGCCTTCAGATAGGGGTAGGGGCGGGCGTTAGCCGCCCCTACCCCTATCTCAAAGCGACGGCTTTGACGGCGCCCTGGCTGTCAAGACAGGGTTGACCAAGTTGACCAAGTCCCCTTTTGAAATGAGTACCGAATGGAGCAAGATTGGACCGCCTGAACGCGAGATACCAAACGCGTTTGGTGTGTACGCTTCAGCTTGCCATAGTAGGGTCATGGGTTCTGACAAAGAGAGAAGCAGCGGTCGTGCCAACTCCGAATCTGGAATGCTCTTTGCTGGCGGACAGTCCGGATCATTCACGTTTGTCTGCTGGCCTCTTCTTCTCCTGGTACTCCTCCTTCCGGGTTTCCTCGCGGCAAGACCCCTTCTTTACATCACTAATAGCACCTCGAACACTGTGAGTGTTGTCGACGCCAGGTCTCTTGAGATGATCGCCGAGATCCCAGTGGGCAAGGAACCGTTCGGGCTGGCGTTCTCGCCGGATGGCCGCCGGGCTTACATAGCCAATGCGCAGTCGCGGGATGTGTCGGTCATCGATACCAAAGAAAACCGGCTGATTCAGAGCATCGCCATCCCTTCCGAGCTTCCGGTCTGGGTGGGTGTCAGTCCTGACGGAACTTACGTCTACGTGACTAACGAACGCTCCGATGACCTTACGGTGATTGCCTCTGCCAGCAACAGCGTAGTGGGGCGGATTCCGGTTGGAAAGGGGCCGGCAGGAATTGTGATTTCGCTCGACAGCCGGTACGCCTACGTTGCTAACGAAGGGAGCAACGATGTCTCGCTAGTCGATCTGCAGCGCGAGCAGGTCGTCAACACGATTCCAGTTGGCAAGGTGCCGCAGGGCATCACCATGAGTCCAGACGGCGTTTGGGTCTATGCTGCTAACTTTGGAAGTGACTCTGTTTCGGTCATCGCCGCGGCCCGAAATGAAGTGGTGGCTGAAATCAGTGTAGGGGCGGGGCCTGTAGGCTTGGCGGTGTCGCCCGACGGGCGCTTCGCTTATGCCGGCAACTTCAAAGCCGGGTCGCTGTCGATCGTGAATACGGCTGAGCGGCGCGAGGTTGCTACCGTGCCCACGGGAGCAGAGAGTTTTGGTGTTGGCGTCAGCCCAAACGGCAGCGAAGTCTACGTCGTCAGCGGCAAGGAGCGCCAACTTGCCGTCGTTGACGCGCAACAGCGGGTTGTAAGGCAGAAGAGGTCTTTGGGGCAAGGGCCATTCAAGCTGGCCGTGGCTCCTGAAGCCCCTGTCGCATTGCGCTTCCGACACCTCTGGATGATTCTATTGATTCTATTTCTGGCCGTTCTGCTGCAGGTTTGCCTGCAAAGCAGCGAGTTAGACGGAACAAGCCTCCGCTGGCGCTTGGCCGCAGTCTTCGTCTTCGGCCTGGTTCTTCGCGTCGCCGGGTTGAATTGGGGAATTCCCGTTTATGATGCCGAGAGCGCCAAGGCGGCGCCCGGTCTCAGAGTTTCTTTCCATCTCGATGAAGACAACTTTCTGTGGAACCTAACCCGTGTGCGGCCGGAGAAGCTGGACTTCTCGGTAACCGACTTTCATTGGGGCACGTTGCAATACCACCTCATCGAATTGGCATTGCTGGTGGCCCAAGCGCTGGGAGTGGTGTCGACTCCCTGGAGGGAAAGCTTTCTCGGCTTTCATCCAGTGGAATACGCTCGAGTCTTTACTACCGGTCGAGCGGTTTCGGCCATTCTGGGAGGGTGTTCCATCTTTGCTGCCTATGGCATTGGGAGCCGCTTGTACGGCAGTCGCGCCGGCCTCATGAGCGCGCTGGTCCTGGCGTTGCTGCCGCTTCACGTCGTCAAATCGCATGATCTGACAGCCGACATCAGCATGGTGTTCTTCCTGCTGCTGGCGTTCTGGCGGCTGCTGATCAGCTTGGAACACCCGTCAGCACGAAACCATCTGTTGGCAGGCCTGGCAGCCGGTTTGGCTGTGGCGGCCAAATACAGCGCGGTCTTCCTGCTGCCCGTGGCGGTGCTGACGCATTTCTCTGGGCCGGGCAGCGGCGGGGGGGCCAGGAAAGCTTGGTTCTATGCGGGTGTGCTGCTGGGATTTCTTCTCGGTGAGCCTTATGCGCTGGTGCATCGTCGGCAGTTCTGGGAGTCAGTGGGCCCCTATCTTCAATTGGGCGGGCTGCCGCAAGGTGCCGTGCCTGGGATCGCGGCATTGCTGGGTCTGCAGTTGAAGAATCTGGCAATATTCGGATTAGGAATTCCGGTGACGTTGATCCTGCTCGCCGCTGCCTTTCAATTCCTGCTGCGATGGAAGAAACTGAATGCAGTTGGTCGCCTCGAGGGGGCCTCTCGAAAAACGTCCCAGGAATTGCGTCAAAGTGAGGAGTCAGGCGATGATCACGAGGCGAGCGCGTCCCCCTTAGCAACGGGGGCAAAGGCCGCAGGCCGTGGGGGTTGTCTTGGCCGATTCGTAAACTGGAGGCCCGACAACCTTCTCGCGGTTTCTGCGAGACCCTTGCTCCTCTTTGATAAGGGGGATTCTGACCGAACCTTCCTCAGCCAGCAGGCTGTGTTGGTGCTGGCCATCCTTTGCTTTGTGTTTTCGCTCGTCCTCTTGCGGCAGCCCCTGATTCGCTACACTTTGCCGGTTGCTGTTCTCTTGGTTCTTCCCGCAGCAAAGTGTCTTTGCGATATGTCAGCCAAGCCAGCCGGGCGATGGCTGGCGGTGGCGGTGTTGTTTGTGACTGGAGGACTCAGCCTGTTGCAGGTAGAGATTCTGACTCAACAACATCCCGCTAACCAGGCCTTCGATTGGGTGGAGCGGCATGTTCCACGCGGAGCAAGCATTCAAAAGGGTTGGCCGGAAATGCCACCGCTGAACCCTGAGAAATTTCGAATCATCGATTTCTTCACTAAGCCTCGCATGGCTGATTTTCGGGCATACTTCACCGATGAAGCGGGCCAACCGCGCTTTCCAGACTATGTGTTGCTTGACAACCTACCGACGCTCGACATCCCAACTGAGTTCCTTGCACAGCTCGGCCAGAATTACAATCTGGTTGCCGCATTCCGCCACCCCCCGCGTCTCTCGAGCTTTGAGCTGCCCGAATGGGGCCCGCCGCACGACTGGAAATACAGCCATCCGGAGATTCGGATTTATCGGAGGAAGTAGCCCAGTGAAGGGGCGTGTGTTTTGCCGGCCAATCGTGGCTGACGCCACGGTTGCGGCGGGACCCGCGCTCCCAGGATCAGGCTGCGACCATGATCAGCAGCAAGCGCGTCGGTCCGTGGACGCCTTTGATGAGCACTTTTTCAATATCGGCGGTGCGGCTTGGTCCGGTGATGCAAGTCAGGGCGCTACCAGAAAGCTTCGTACCGTAACGTTCCTGGATGTCCAGAAAGAGGTCTGCCATGTTCGGATAAATCTGATCGGCGGTAGCCAGAACGATATGAATTAAAGGCAGAAGACTGATCTGGCGGCTTGCCTGGGTTCCGGCAACAGCCACAATGGTGCCACTTTCGGCGATCAAATACTCAGCGCCGGTAATAGAGAGCTGGACCTGCGCGAGAGCATTCCGCAAACGCATCCTGTCAAAAGAGTTTTCACTTTCGATGTCTTCGACAAGAAAGTTGACCTTGGACAGTTGAGCGCGCAAAGCTTCTGCAATTGCCAAACGTTCGCAAATCGCATGCCGCGAAATCGCAACTTTGTCTGAGGCTGAAGACTGGATGAGTTGTGTCAGCCGCTGAGTGACCGACGCGGCGCTGTCGCAATAGCTGAACTCGCCACTGACCAGCTCGAACTCCTTCTGAAACTTCTCGACGAGCCCGTCCCGCGATCCGACCGAAGCAAACAGCTCCCGCAGATCGGCCGTCACGGCCCCATGCCCATGATGATGTTCGAGCCTTGGTTTGACCAAAGCCCGTCGGATTTTTCCAAGGATTTCAGCGCGTGATCCGGACATGGATTTCCTTCCAAAGGAGACCGCACAACGGCGACCGCGACTGGACACTCATCAACGCCAATATGATGCTGGAGCGCGCATCGCACGGTCTTTTTCTAAGACTATCCGTTCCCACTCCAGCTTGGCTCGTCTGAAATTGAGAATCAGACCGAGCTTACCGAGCATCGCAGAATATAGTGACGAAATTCGTGGCTTATCGAGAAATTCAATCGACCTCGGTTCCCCTCGCCCCAACGCGGGAAGAGGATGAAGGCTTGAGAAGCCTTCATGGGGTGAGCGGGCGAACAACGGCTGATTGATCCTGCAAGGCTCCAGAATCCTCATCCAGCGCTGGATTCCGCGTACTGATTCCCTCTATCGGATTCCCCCTCACCCCCCAACCCCTCTCCCGCGTTGGGGCGAGGGGAGCCGAATCGAGCCTACGAACGCAGCGAACAGCACAAGTGGTTGATTATGTTTCCTCCTGGCGTTTCAGCTCCTTCCACAGCGTCTTGAAAGACTTTTCAGCCAGTGGCGGGAAATCGCGTGTGTCGGTCCAACCGGGCACGTTTAATGGTCGTGACTGCCGGCCCGAGAGTTTCAGGGCAAGGCGTACGGCGCGGGACCCCAAGTCGTAAAGAGTTCTATCCTTCATTCCGGCCAAATAAAATTTCATGGCGAGCCGCTCCTGCCAGGGAGTTCCCCCGTTCTCCACCACTTGCTTGCGCAGCCAGAGCAGCATGTGGTGGATGTCGATTTTGACGGGACAGATGCCAGAACAGGCGCCGCACAGCGACGAGGCGTAGGGCAGGTCTTTCGCTACTTCGAGGCCTTGAAACAGAGGCGTGATGACGGCGCCGATCGGGCCGGAGTAAACCGATCCATACGCGTGGCCGCCGACACGCTGGTAAATGGGGCAAGTGTTCAAGCAGGCGCCGCAGCGGATGCAGAAGAGCGATTCGCGCATCTTGGGATCTTTAAGGATCTCCGTGCGGCCGTTATCGAGTATGACCAGATGGAATTCCTCCGGCCCATCCATTTCGCCGGGCCGGCGCGGCGAGCCGATCAGCGAAACGTAGCTGGTTTGTTTCTGACCCGTGGAGCTTCTGGCCAGCAGGCGCAGAAATACCGGCAGATCAGCCCAGCCTGGGATCACCTTCTCCAGGCCCATTACAGCAATGTGGACCCTGGGCATGGTTGTACTGAGCCGCGCGTTACCCTCGTTCTCAACCACCACCACGGCACCTGTGTCTGCCAGTGCGAAATTCACTCCGGAAATGCCCAGCTCGGCCGCCAGAAATTTGCTGCGCAGAAATCTTCGGGCCACTTCACAGAGCACTTCTGGCACGTCGGTGTAGGGGATGCCGAGTTTCTCGGCAAAGAGTTCCCCCACTTCGCCGCGCGTTTTGTGCAGCGCGGGCGCAGTGATGTGTGAAGGCCACTCGTGCGCCAATTGAATGATGTACTCGCCGAGGTCGGTCTCGACGGGCTCCAACTGGTTTTCTTCGAGCGTGCGCGAGAGGCCGATTTCTTCGGTGGTCATTGACTTCGACTTCACGACGGTCCGAGCGCGAATCCTGCGGGCAACTTCGAGAATATAGTCAGAAGCCTCCTTGCCGTCGCGCGCCCAGAAGACTTTTCCACCATTGGCTATGACGTTGGTTTCCAGCATCTCGAGATAATGATCCAGCCGGTCGATGGCTTCTTCCTTGATCTGGTGGGCCCGGTCCCGCAAAGCCTCCCACTCGGGCACTTCCTGAATGACATGAAGACGTTTCTCAAGGGCATGCTGGGTGGCAAACCGATAGGTCTTCCGCAGCCGCGGGTTATTGAGGCCGCGTTTGGCATAGGTCTTGAAGAGCTTGGGCGTGAGGTTCATGGGGGATCAATGACCAATGACTATTGACCAATGGCGAATGAATGACTAATGACGAAGCCCGAATGACGAAGCTGGCGCTTTTCGTCATTCGGGTTTCGGACTTCTTTAGTCATTCGTGCTTAGTCATTCGTCATTGTTGACCGAACTGAACGGCTTGGGCCTAAAGATCCTGCCCAAGCAGATCCGCTAGATGCAGCGGCTTGGCTGGAATGTGCTTGCGGCTCAGGTATCCGCCAATCTGCATCAGGCAGCTCGAGTCATTTGCCACAACATACTCGGCGCCGGTCTGCGCAATGGCGGCGGCCTTGTCTTCAACCATGGCCGTAGAAATCTCCGGATACTTAACGGAAAAGGTCCCACCGAAGCCACAACAATTTTCCGGTTGTTCCATCTCAATGAGCTCGATGCCGCGCACATTCCGGATAAGATCGCGCGGCGCCTCTTTCACCTTGAGTTCACGCAACAGGTGACAGGCATCGTGGTACGTTACCTTGTGAGGGAAATGAACGCCGAGATCTCTGATGCCCATGACGTTGACCAGAAAGTCGGAGAACTCATACGTCTTTGACGTGACGTCATGCAGCAGCTCCCGCAGGCCGGGGTCTTCGATGATCTCGGGATAAAACATCTTCACCATACTAGTGCAGGAACCGGACGGAGCGACGATGTACTCGGAACTGCGGAACACCTGCAAAAAGCGCTGCGCCAGCTCGATGGCTTCAGCGTGGTATCCCGAGTTAAACGCTGGCTGGCCGCAGCAGGTTTGCTCGGCGGGATAGTCCACTTCAGCGCCGGCCTTCTTTAGAATCTTGTAGAGGTTGATTCCAACCTGGGGGAAGAACTGGTCTGTCAGGCAGGGAATGAACAGGGAAACTTTCATTGAGTGTGGAGAACGTAACCTTTCCGCTGGAGATGAGGCGTCACGGGCAGTTTGGAGGGTACTTAATAGCACAAGAGGGAAAAGAGAGAAAGCTTCTTCGCCAGCACGGCCTCGTCAAACTCACGCCGGTTGTTGCGTTGAGCCATAGCCCTTGCCGACGAGCGGGCTACTGACCTGAGCCTTGGCCTGTTCAATAGCCCGACTGTGAGGGAGGGCCGGAGATTTTGCCGGGGCTGTGTCTTCACCAGGCGATCTGGTCGCCGCGGATGAACGTGGAGGTGATGTTGAGCGTACAATAAGGTGGTTGCTGTACGAATCCAAAAGACACGTGTTTGACCAGAATAGGACAAAGGGAGGCATTCATGAGCCGAGTTAAGAATCAGGTGGCGATTGTAACGGGCGGAACCAAAGGCATCGGGAAGGCGATTGCGAGCAGGCTATTGGAGCAGGGCGCCAAGGTGGTGATCTGCGCGAGAAGCACGGCAGACGTCGACCGCTGTGTTGGCGAGATGGCTGAAAAGGCCGGGGGCCGCATTGCCGGAACAGCTTGCGACGTCGGCAACCTGGAGCAGGTCCGGAGACTGGCAGAATTCACGGTGGAGCGTTTTAGTGGAATCGACATCCTCATCAATAACGCTGCTGTGGGGCTGTTTGCCGATGTCGGCGACATCACGCCAGAACAGTGGAGGCAAGTGATCGATACCAACCTCACCGGCGTCTTTTATTGCTGCCATGCTGCCATCCCGCATCTGAAGCAGCGCGGCGGCGGCTACATTATCAACATCAGCAGCCTGGCCGGAAAGAATCCGTTTAAGGGGGGATC
>JAKEER010000365.1 GCA_022616615.1 Acidobacteriota bacterium | reverse complement strand
CTAACACTGTAAGGCCTGCGGCAATGGAGAATTGGGGCGGGAGCCTATCGATGCGAGGTTATCTCGCACGTGAAGCGGGGCAAATTACCCGCCAGGCTTTGTCCGGCTACACCGATCCTATCGCGTGGCGCCGCCTCATTCCAGAGCGACGCCGGCAGTACATGGAGATGATGGGTCTGGATGAATTGGCACCTTTCGACCAGCGCCCTCCGCTCAATGTGACGGTTACAGGCGTTGTGGAACGTCCGAAGTATCGCATCGAGAAGCTGTATTACGAAAGCGTGCCCAAACTTTTTGTGACTGCCAATCTATATCTACCTAATTCTTTGACCTCTCCTGCCCCCGGTGTTCTTTATGTGTGCGGCCATGTTGAAAAGCAGAAGATTCATTACCAGGCTCATCCGCGCCGCTTTGCCGAATTAGGGTTTGTCTGCCTTCTCATCGAAACACTTCTGGCAGACGAGACGCGCGGCTACCACCACGGTCCATATCAAGAGGGCTGGTTCCACTGGTATAGCCGAGGCTACACACCAGCGGGAATCGAAATGTTGAACGGTATCCGTGGGCTTGACCTCCTCGTCCAGCGTCCGGAAGTCGACCCGAAAAGGCTTGGCGTGACGGGGATATCCGGAGGCGGCACAACCAGTTGGTGGATTGCAGCGGGAGATGAACGAGTGAAAGCTTCCTCTCCTGTGTGCGGAACATCAACCTTGGCGTCCTACGTGTATGACCGCACCATTGACAGCAATTGCGATTGCATGTGGTGGATTAATTACTACAGGTGGGACTTGGCGGATGTCGGCGCGCTCATTGCGCCTCGGCCGCTACTGATCGTCGATTCCAATCGCGATGAACACTTTACGCTCGCCTCCATGCGAGAGCTCCACCGCCAGCTCAAACGGTTTTATACCCTGTTGGCTGCCCCAGAAAACCTGGCTCGGCTCGAGGTACCTGGTGCTCACGGCTACAGCCCGCTTTCCCGAACCGCCGTATTTTCATGGTTCATAAAGCATCTTCAGGGAAGGAATATATCCCCGGAAGAGGTTGGCGATATCGACGATCGCGCACAGGAACGAGAATCCGAGGAGGCTTTGCGCGTGTACGTGAACGGCCCTCCACCAGGGAACCGAGCACCGACCATCCAGGACGATTTCATCAAGCTGCCGCAGCCACCGCATATTGGAAATGTGGATGAATTGAAAAAGGCACGGGGATTTGCCATCACGAGGTTGCTCCAGAAGAGTTTTGCAGCTTTCCCACCCACGCCGCCGCCTCTCCGCGTGCATATCGAGCATGAGTATGAAGCGAGGGGCACAAAGGGGGCACTCTTCCATTTTGATCCGGAAGAAGGTTGGAGACTCCGCGGCATTCTGCATGTCTCGAATTCTGTTTCAAAGCCTGTCCCGGTGGTGGTAGGACTCCGCTCCCCCAGGGAGAAGTTCGAGAGGAATGACTGGCGCGGCGGAGCGACAGACGAGTTTTTGCGACCTATCCAAGCCCCGTGGGCGAAGGTTTCCATCGAGTTACGCGGAACGGGAGAAAGCGTATGGGGTGAAGCCCTCGAATGGCATCTCCGGCGCGCCTCGGCATGGACGGGAAGACCGTTGGCGAGCATGTGGGTCTACGATACATTGCGTGCGCTCGCTTGCGTGCGCCAACTCCCGCAGGTGGACGGCCAGCATATAGCTCTGGCCGCGCGGGGCGAGATGACTGCGGTAGCGTTGTATGCTGCGCTACTCGACGGCCAGGTAAAGACAGTGTTTCTGGAAAACCCGCCGGCGACCCAGAATACGCCGAGTCCGCCTGACGGACGCCGCGCTGCTTTGGAGATGCTCGGGTGCCTGCGCGTTACTGATCTGCCACAAGTGGCGGGCCTGCTTTACCCCGCGGAGCTGGTGTTCGTCGGGGAGTGCCCGTCAACATATGACTGGGCCCAAGAACTCTATCAAAGGCTGGGAGCTGCAGGGCGATTCCAACGTGTCAGCCAACTAGCGGATTGGCGACCAAGCTCAAGCTAAGGTTGGGATGTGGATTCGCGTGGTGCTTTCGGACGCCCTAAAGAAATCTGTTCCTAAAATGGCCGCCTCACTCAGTAGTCGGTGAACCCTAAGGGCAATCCATGAGCAATGGAAGATTAACCGTCACGAAAACACCAACCGAAGAAGCCGCCATGAAACTATCCACACCGAAAACCGAACTGCCACCATCAACCCAACTCCGAAACGCAGTTTTCGGAGGTTCCCTCAAAGCGAGTTTCAAGGTATTGGACCTAAAGCGTATGAAACGAAGCGCCTGGTTCCTTTTGCTGTTCGGAGTTTCGCGTTTTCCGTGGTCGAGTTCCTTGGCCGCCGCCGCTCCAGACTTGGTGGTCGTGGGTGGTCGGATCGTCACTGGGCAGGCCGACGGAACGATTCGAGAAGCCATGGCGGTACGGGATGGCCGCATCCTGAAAACGGGGCTGACAGCGGACATATCCCGTCTTGCGGATTCGTCCACTGAGGTGATCGACCTGAAAGGCGCGATGGTCCTCCCCGGCCTCTACGAACCTCATGTTCATCCGCAGATGGTCCGGCTGGCGTATCTGCAGGATCCCTACAAGGAGTTGCGCAGCATCGGGGAAATTCAGGATTGGGTGCGCCAGAGGGCGCGGGAGGTTCCGCCCGGAGAATGGATCCGAATTCCCAGGAACGAGATTACCCGCTTAAAGGAACGCCGGCATCCGACGGTCCAGGAACTTGATGCCGCCTGCACCACGCACCCTGTGGTCTTCGACGCCTCGCGCCGCTACGTTTTCAACAGTCGCGGCTTCGCTGCGCTCGGGATCACCGCGGATACACGATCCCTTCCGCCGTCACCAGGTGAGGCGCTTCCAGGAGACACTATCCTCGGGCTTCAGACTCAAAACGGCCTCTCCCGACCTGTTCCCGGCGGGGAAATCATCCTCGGCGCCAACGGCAAGCCGCAGTTCCTCGTCACCACTTCGCCGCAGCTCACCAGCCGGTTTGCCTCCCGGCGCACGTGGACGGAGGAGGAGGAGGAAGAAGCCCTGTTGACGCTGCATCGTGCGTATCATGCCGCAGGTATCACCACGATTTTCGAACGCGGCGCACCGATCGAGGATTACCGGGCGTATGAAAAACTGAAGGCTGCGGGCAGGCTTTCGATCCGGGCGCGCTTCACGATGTTGCAGGACTTTAAGAGCGCCAAAGACGTCGAAAACTTTGTGCGCAAGGAAAATATCCGGCCGGGCTATGGAGATGACTGGCTCAGCATGCACACCTTGAAGATCGTCGCCGATGGCGGCATGCACTTTGGCAATACCTACCTGAGCGAGCCATATGGACCGAAGCGCGCCAAGGCGTACGTCCAAAGCGATCCAAACTTTCGAGGCGACTTGTTTCCCACCGAGAAGCAAATGGCGGACGTTTTTGGCGCGGGGGCTCGCCTTGGCTGGCAAATGGCAGTTCACGTCACGGGTGACGGGGGCGTGGATGCCGTGCTGCGGGCGATGGAGGCGGTGAACAAGGATCTTCCCTTGAAAGGAAAACGGTTTCTGCTGGTACACGCCTATTTTCCGACTCCGCGAGCGGCGGCCCGGGCCGCTGCTCTCGGGATGTGCGTCGACACCCATCCGAACCACTACTACCTGGATGCTCCGTTCGTTCACGACGTTTACGGTCGAGAGTGGGCTGAACGTTTAATCGGCCTGGATACGTGGATTCGCGCCGGCGTGCCCGTAATTATTAGCTCGGACCATATGGTTGGCTTGGACCCGGATCATTCGATGAACGCATACAACCCGTTTCGAGCGATGTATGCCGCCGTGAGCCGACGGACGGAATCAGGAGAGGTCTTCGGATCCACCCAGAAGCTTTCGCGCCTCGAAGCTTTGCGAGCGATGACGGCAGTTCCGGCTTATGTCAATTTTGAAGAGGATAAGAGCGGAACATTGGAAAAGGGAAAGTTTGCCGATTTCGTGGTAATTGATCGCGACTACCTGAAGTGCCCGGAAAAGGAAATTCTCCGAATCAAGCCAGTGCGCACGGTCGTTGCCGGGAAAACCGTCTACCTGCGGCAATAACGCCCGGAATTCGACCGTGCCTTGCTCTGAGCCTCGCTTTTGCTGGAAAGCATGGCCGCTGCCTTCGACATCGCCGCCGCCATCACTTAACGTGCGGCGAGAATTCGGAAACGCCCCCGAGATGGTTACGCCCTCGAAAGTCGCGGAGATTCGAGCCGCGACTTCCGGCCGGCAGAAGTCGTGGTACAACGCCGTGCTCGAACGCTTGAAAAAACGAAACTAAAGATGAAACTGAGTCGCTTGAGAATGTCTGACTCTTTGCAAACCATAACCGGCAGGTTCGTCGCAGCGGTCCCCGGTCTTAGATTGCGAGCTGGCTCCATCCTCGTTTCCTGCCTGCTCGCGACATGGGCCGTTCAGCTGGCCGCGGAGTTGCCCTGGACCGCTGCCGTCCCCACTCACCTCGTGTTCATGATCGGAGAAGAGGAATACTACACGTGGGAAACGCTGCCCGAATTTGCCGAAAAGGACCTTAAGCCGCGTGGTTACCGCATCACTATCATCACCGCCAATACCGCAGAAAAGAACAGCTTTCCCGGCCTTGTGAACGGGCTGAAAGACGCCGATTTGCTTTTTCTGAGCGTCCGACGCCGCTTTCCGCCGAAGGAACAACTCGAAGCCGTGCGCGCGTACCTCGCTGCTGGCAGACCGCTCGTTGGCATACGCACGGCGTCCCATGCATTCGCGCTGGGGCGTAACGAGAAGCTGCCAGATGCGCCGCTCGCCACGTGGCAGGAATTCGATTCGGAAGTGTTCGGAGGTCACTACACTACCTACTATCGTAATGAGCAGAAGACCACGATAGCGTTCGCACCCAATGCCGAAGCCCATCCCATTTCACAGGGGCTCTCGGTGACGAGACTTATCGGCAACTGCCCGCTCTACATTGTCAGTCCGCTTGCGAAGGATGCCACGCCGCTACTCCTCGGGACAACGCCTGTGCTCGTCGGCAGCAGTATCGAACTGCGTACAGAACCGGTCGCTTGGACACGTCTGCATGGTGCAAAGCGCTCTCGCGTTTTTTATACGTCGCTTGGCGGTCCAGATGACTTCAAGAACCCTGAGTTCCGCCGGTTGCTCGTCAACAGCGTTGTTTGGGCTCTGGGTAGATAGCTTCGCGCAGAGTTTAGAGAGTGTTAACGAATCCTATGGGGCACTTCCGGAAACTCGGTGAAAAGTTCGGAATAGCTGAAAAGAGAAATGGAAGAGTAAGAGAATGATGTTGACGATGCGAGCCATGAAGACTTACCCGTCGGCCCAGACGCTCGGACTCTTTGATGTGGAGCTGCGCGTGCCATGGCTGGCGGCCAAGGGCAACTCATGGCGGGCTCTTGGGTCACTCTCTGCGCTGGCGTCTCTGAAGCCAAGCAGCAGGATGAGAGCTGGCGCCCATCGGAGGGTTCTGGCGTTTTTCGCCAGGGAAGCAGCCCTGTTCAAAGGTTCCTTGAAATTGAGAAGTCGTGAGCGAGCGTCAGCGCGATTGCCCCCAGCAGGCTGTGACTCTCCTTGATGGAAGATGGAATGATCTCCAAGCCCTCCAGATAATAGCTGGGAACGCGGCTGCGGACTGTCGTGTGAATGATTTCTGCAATAATGTCCCAAGCTTCCATCAAGCTGTCGCCAATGAGAACGGCTTCGGGATTAAACCCGAAGACTAGATTTGCTATTCCCAATCCCAAATACTCGGCTGTACCTTGCAGTGCTTTCTTGGCGGCATCGTCCGCTTGGCGGGCACGCTGAATAAGGTGGCTGATATTGATGTCTGGGGAATGATCCGAGGCGTTCTCCGTGGACTTGCTCATCTGAAGATAGCGTCTCACCGTAGCCATATCGGACGCATAAACTTCCCAGCACCCGTAATTCCCGCAGGCACATCGTTCACCATAGGGAAAAAGCGCGAAGTGGCCGAACTCTGCCGCTCCGTCCCGGGCCCCATTATAGATTTCTCCGTTGATGATGACTCCCGTTCCCAGGCCATCCCGTGTGGAAATGTAGATGAAGTTACGCCGCCCCTTCTCCCGCCCAAACCAAATCTCCGCAAATGCTGCCAGCTTGGCGTTGTTTTCAAAGTAAAGCGGAAGGTCTAACGATTTCCGGAGAAGATCACCTGCCGGGACATCCATCCATCCAAAATTTTCAGCCGCGATGATTCTTCCTGTAGCCTTTTCGATGTACCCGCCCAATCCTATGCCCACCCCGGTCACTTCAACGCCGGTGCGAAGGCGCGATTCCCTCGCATAGCTCTTGATTGCCTTTGCCAAGGCCGGGAAAAACACCGACGCGTCACGTTTTGTCTCCGTCAGCTTTCGACTCAGGATCTTTCCGTTGAGGTCGGCCACAGCTAAGATCGTTTGTTCTCTGCCTACCTCCACGCCCAAGACATGCTGCTTATCAGGGTTCAAGTACATGTTCCTAGGTCTGCGCCCTCCCCCATTTGTGTTGGAGGGACCGCTTTCGCCTTCATAAACCCAGTTTTCGTTCAAGAGACGCTCAGTGATGATCGTCACTGTGCTCCTCTGCAATTCGGTTCTATTGGAGATCTCAACTCTGGAGATCGGCTGGTGCTCGCGAATCAGGTTCAGGATGAGTTTCTGGTTGACCTCCTTAATGGTTTTCTTCCCGGCCGCCTGCGTGTTCTCAAGACTAATCTTCCGCATAGATTCCCTATTTGTTCAGTCAACGAATTTTCTAAGGAATTTGATTCATTGTCAATTAACTTTTGTCATCCAGGGCACCGCTGGCATCCGCGGCAAGAATCCCAGCTATGTCCGGGCAGAACCGGTGCAGATCAACTTTGGAGGCTGGCCTGACTCCCGCGATTGAAGAGTGCATCCACATTCCTCAATTTGCGGGAATCTGCTTCCTGGCTGCGTCACCCAAGAAGTATTACCGTGCCGTCTCCCTGACTCCACTGACTTCTTCCTTAATTTCTGTTTCCTCACACTCATCGGTTGGCCAGGGCACTGGGCCAGGCGACAATTTTGCTGGTTTGATCGTCCAGGTCTGCAACTGGGCTAACTGCATGAGGTTGGGTGCGTGAAAACCCTCAGGAAAAATAGGCCAGGCCCACAGCGCGGGGGAGTCTTGCGCCGCGTATTGCGCGGCGGTGAAGTTTCCTTCTCTAACGCTAATCGGGTGTGGTTGAGCGCCGTTCTTGATCTGGTGTTCGACAACCTCGCCAAGTGTGGCAAGGAAGTCTGCAGGGGACACGTGCCGGGTGTCTATCCAGATCGCATTTGGAATCTGCTGGCTCTCCTCCAGAAAGCTCCAGACATCCCGGAGAGCCCGCTCGAACTCAGCCCGCGAAACGGTCATCTCCGCCGGTTCCGTCTGCGCGGGACGAGTTGGACCTGAAGGCGTCCGGGGGCCGGTCAGCGGCCCGCAGCGCGAATCGTTCGAATGTGTGACCATCCACTTGGCGAGCAAATAGAAAATCTCCGAGGCCGACAAGTAGACCTGACCCGCCGCCTGAAACGTGATCGCGCTCTGGACCCCGCGCGCCAGTTCCAACACCTCGTCCCGGCTGAAGCTCCGCCGCAGAGCGCGGTCGGCATATAACTGGAGGGCGCGGCCAGCGCTGATGAAAGAGAGCTGTTCGTGCGATTGCATGAACTGGATAAAATTCTTGTAGTGCTCATATCCGGATCTGATTTCCTGTGGCGTCCGCCTTTCAGCCTGTTGCCACGCCTCTGGGGGTGTGTTGATGCCCCCACCGAAGTTGACTACGTCCTGAAAATCCCGGTACAGAAATTCTTGCGGGTGATAGAAGACGCTGATGACCCCGCCTCCGCGCTCCTTTAAACGGTGGTAAGCCGAGCGGAACAGCCGGCAGGTTTGGCGAAAGTCCCCGGCACTGCCGAATTCCATCTTGATGGTGTTCCTGCGCAAATTGAAGATGTGCAGCATGCCCTGGTACCAGAAGGGCTGCTCATCGGGAAGACCCACGTGCAACGCTTCGTCGAGATAGACGCCGATGCCCCACTTTTTCAAGGCCGGGTAGCTCTGGGGCGCCCACGAAAAACCGGGCTGGCCAAAGCAAATGGGATCTTTGCCGAAGATTCGCTGCACATCTTTGAACCCTTGAGTTTCACGGCGCTCGAATTCGCGCACGCCTTCTTCCCAACTCATGTTGCGCAAATAGGCAGCAATGGTGGGAGGGCGGCTGTGCCAATCGCTGTGGTAGCCAATGTCATGCCGGCTCAAGGCCGCAATGGCGTCGCGTCGTCCATGCCGCTCCAAGGCTCGCGCCTTTTCGCCAACCACCTTGAGGGTGACCGGCACACCCAGGGACGATGCCAGCTCAGCCGCCTTCATGTCTGCATCGTCACTCTCGGGTGAGTAGTAGTCTTCAACATCGAACCAGATGAGGACATAGACTTTCGCTTGCTCGGCTGTCTGTTGGCTAGGGAAGGTCTCGTTTCTAAGATCCAGCGGCGAATTGTTGAGCTTTTGCAGTCGCATATTTCCATTATTTTCCGCAGCATCAATCCCACTCATCGATCGCCCCCTTGCCAGCTTTACCGAAATGAGGTGATGAGAAACCTTTCTCCTTGGCTTAGGGGAAATTCTTTGCGCAACTTGTACGGAACGACAGTTTAGTTTCAAGGGAGCCTTTCATGCCGCGGGCGTCATGTTCGATGAAAATATTCCCCCTTAGCAAATCTTAGCAAAGGGGGCGACAGCGGTCGCTTTGCCTTCTTTCCCCCCCTTTTTTAAGGGGGATTTTCAGAGGAGCCGTCAACACCGCTGGGGTGCGCGGTGTGAAGTGAGAAAGAAAATGGCACGCAATTCCCCTCTCGGGAGGGAAGAGGGCCTTCAGCCCTCGGGGTGGGTTGTTGGCGACGAAGACCCACCCCGGCGGCTACCGCCGCCACCCCTCCAAGGATGGGATTTTCTTAGGAGCACCCACACCGCTCGGCGCGGTGTGATGTCGCTTAGAAAATCGCGCTGAATCCCCTTTCGGGAGGGGAAAGGGCCGCCAGGCCTTGGGGTGGGTTGTGACTTCGACGCGACCACCCACCCCGTCTGGCTCCGCGACCGCTGTCGCTGTGCCAGCCACCCCTCCGAGGAGGGGATTTTCTTAGACGACTTCACGCCAACCACGGGCTGAAGCCAGTGGTTGGCGCCCCGTGATTAACGCATTACCACTTCAGCTCCGTCAGTTTCTTCTTGAAGCCTGCTGTCAGAAAGAGCAGGTAAACGAAGCCCAGGAGCATCCACGAGGCCCCCAGCTTCAGCGAAAAGCGGGAAAGATTAAGCCAGATATAAAAGCAGAAACCGCAACCAAGAGCGGGGCTGGCCAAGTTGTACCAAAAGAAAGCGCCCTTTCGATTTTCAAGACGCACGAAGTAGTGGCGAATCACCGCAAGGTTTACCGCCATAAAGCCGATAAACGCGCCAAAATTCACCATCTCGGCAGCCTCACCGAACTTCAGCAGCATCGCTCCGGCCAACTGCAGGCCGCCCATCAGCAGCACGCTGTATATTGGCGTGCCCAGCTTCGGATGCACGTACCCGAAGATGCGGTAAGGCAGCAGCCGGTCTCTTCCCATACCACAGAGCATGCGGGATGCGCTCGCCTGGCCTGTGATGGCGCTCGATACACCTGCGACCACCAGGACGAATGAGATGAAGTAGAACAGTGAAGCTCCGCCCGCCCGTCTGCTGATATCCATGAAAGCGGTCTCAACCGGAGAGAAAGTCGTGTAGTCTGGCCAGAGCATTTGACCCAGGTAACTCTGCAGGACAAAAAGCCCCCCACAAACGAAACATGTCAGCACCGTGGCGCGCCAGATGTCGGTTTCCGGGTTTTTCGCATCCTCGGACAAGGTGGTAACACCATCGAACCCAATGAAGGAAAACACGGCGACAGAAGTTGCTCCCATGATCGCGCTAAACGAATAGGTTTCCGGGTTATAGAACGGCTGCAGGGAAATCAGCCGGCCTTCACCTGTGCCGTTCAGAAGAGCGCGAATGGCCATCAGAATGAACCACGCCAGGGATGCCCCCATGAGGGCATTCATCACAATGTTGGCCCGTGCCGTCATCTCAATTCCTCGGAGATTGATGGCCGTGATGGCAGCGGCGCTGAGCAACACCCAGACGGCATACGGCACCTCTGGGACTAGTTTGCTGGCGGTCAGCCCCAGAAAGATGAGGCTCAGCATCGGAATGAGGAGATAGTCAAGGATCATGCCCCAGCCGGCGAAGTAACCAATCGCAGGGTTCAGGGCCTTTGAAGCGTACGCATAGGTCGAACCAGATTCTGGATATGCGGCTGCCATTCGCCCATAGCTAATTGCCGTGAGACTCATGGCAACCATCGCAATCAGGTAAACTAGCGGCAGATGGCCGCTCGACTTCACCGACGCAATCCCAAACATGGCGTAGGGTGCAGTCGGAGTGACAAAGGCAAGGCCGAAGAGTACAAGGTCCCAAAGCGAGAGAACTCGCTTGAATCCCCCTTTGTTTGTCACCGAGAGGTTCGGCGTCCTTGTTGCTGAGCCTGCTGCTGACGCATGAGCCGGTGTTGACGATGTCATCTGACTGAAGTCTCCCGTTGGGTCAGTCCTCCGAACCTTCATTGATGTCAACTTAAGGCGGTTTCGTCCATGATTGACGCAGAAAACGCGTCAATCATGGCTACCAAGACGACTGACTAGGGCATGGGTAGCCACGATTG
>JAKEER010000364.1 GCA_022616615.1 Acidobacteriota bacterium | reverse complement strand
TTACGGTTGCGGCCAGCAGAGCGTCAGCGACCCCGATCCCGTGTGAAGGATTCCAGGCTCGGTATAGTACGCCGGCCTCATCGACCACTTCTTGGGCAATAGAGGCTGTCTTGAACTTGGACATGAAGTACAAGGTGTCCGGCTCTTCCCCTGGGCGCATGAAGAATAGGACTTCAGCCCTTTGCATGGCCCCAGTCCATAATTCCGTCCCTTTCGATGACTGCCGCCTCAAGAATTCCTGGGCGGGCCGCTCTTCTCTGAGATAGGCGATCAAGATATCAGTGTCAACGTAGGCTCGCCTCGGCATTAGCGGCGATTCCTCTCAAGAGATTGGTTGAAGGCCCCGCGAACTGCTTTTGTGGTCTGAGCAGCCGTCTCATTGCGTTTCCATGCACCGAAGCCGACTGTCCAGTCATTGGTCCGACCGCCCTTGGTCAGGGTTTGAGCATGCCTGTGAATGGCTTCTTCGAGGAATCGCTTCTTGCTGATTCCCAGTTTCCGAGTGATGCGCTCCATTTCCAGCAGGGCGGCTTCCTCGAGGCGGGCCGACATGATCTTGTTCATAAGCACCCTCCGAGTAACGTAAGAAGACTAACGTAAGACACCGGGAGAATCAAGCGCGGCCAATTTGGGTCGGCGCGACGGGGGGCGGCCCTTAAATCTTAAATTTTCAGCGATCTTTGATGAAAGTACCTGCACGAATCTCGGCGTAGGCTTGTTGCAGTTCTTCGTTAGTATTCATGACGATCGGGCCGCGCCATGCGACGGGTTCCTGCAGTGGCCGGCCAGAGACCAGGAGGAATCGGATACCTGCTTCTCCAGCTTGGACGGTAATCTCGTCGCCGCTGTCGAAGAGTACCAGCGAGCGGTTCCCGATTTCATCGGACAGAGTGCTGCCGCTCGGCCCAACCACATCGGTTTGGACCGGCATAGGGTCGGAGGCATTACGGAAGGTTCCCGAACCTTCGAACACATAAGCAAACGCGTGATTGGTGACTTCGACGGGCAGCGTCTTGCGCTTGCCCGGAGGCACCAAGATGTCCAGATACCGCGGATCCGTCGCAATGCCTTCCACCGGGCCTCTCTTCCCCCAGAAACTTCCGCAGATAATGCGGGCGCTGGTTCCGTCGTCATCGGTCACCGCTGGGATATCGCTTGAAGAAATGTCCTGATAACGAGGGGCCGTCATCTTTAGCGACGCGGGCAGATTGGCCCAAAGCTGGAAGCCGTGCATCCGCCCTTGAGAGTCCCCTTGCGGCATTTCCTGATGCAGAATGCCGCGGCCGGCCGTCATCCACTGCACGTCTCCCGCGCCCATCTGGCCGCGGTTTCCCAGGCTGTCGCCGTGACTGACCGTTCCGGCAAGGACATACGTGATTGTTTCGATGCCGCGATGCGGATGCCAGGGAAAACCCGCCAGATAGTCGTCGGGATGCTCGTTGCGGAAGTCGTCGAGCAGGAGGAAAGGATCGAAGTCGCTGGTATTTCCGAAGCCGAACGCGCGGCGCAATCGTACGCCGGCGCCTTCGATTGTGGGTTGGGATTGACTGACACGCTTAACCGGACGTATGGACATTGGTTTCTCCCCCCGATGGCAGGTCCTGATTACCTCAGCCTTGCGATTTTGCAAGACGCTGCGTTTTGCAGTAATCCAATATTAACCTGGAATCGGCGATGAAATCCCCTTAAGAAAAATTAAGAAAGGGGGAAGAAGGCAAAGGTGAAATCTTGAGAAGATTACACGCGATCGCGGAACGACAGCGGTCGCGAAGCCTTCAGGGGGCTGTCGTGATGGGTTTTGGAAAGCTGGCCAGAAGTAGTTTCTAGTTCTTCGGACTGCACATCTTGATGCTGATCTGAAAAGAGCTGGCGGAAGAAACGCTCGCCCTCTGTCCCCCGCCATCCGCTCTGTGGCTATCTGATTGGGAGGGCTTAGTACTCCATTTCATAAATACAGTCACGTATTTCGCGGCTCTGCCGACAGATGTGCGAAAAGTCTCCGACTTTCCGCTCCGCCTGACTTTCATGTCGGGGCTGCGCCCCGAGCTGGAGATTGGACGTTCTCCGGTGTGTTCGAAGCCTGCAGAATGCGGGTTTCAGCCACGAAGCGAGGGCCTGCTTCGGGCGCCCTGGAGGGGCGCGGGAGAGTCGCCTGGGGCAAAGCGTCAGCGACGCCCCAGGTTGGCTCCATCCAATTCGGTTGCGCCCCGGCAGGGGCGCCGGAATGCCAGTTGGACGCTGATCCAACGCTCCTGCCGGGGCACAGCAGAGGTTCACGATGGCCCTGATCCCTGGGGCGTTGCTTCGCTCGCTTCGCTCTGCCCCAGGCTACCGTCCATTGCCCCGTCCGGGGCAAAAATGTCCAATCTCCAGGTCGGGGCTACGCCCCGAGGAATTGGGCGTAGCCCAGATCCTTGAATGGCTAAGCACATCGAGCGGCAAAGCCGCCAGCCCAAGCGCGTTTAGGTCTTCTCAGAGATGCTCTCCAACTCGAGGAATACGTGATGGTATTTGCGAAACGCAGTTACTTAGCCAGTCTCTTCGTGTCTTTCCGGCCTCCTTGCCTGAGTGGTACACTCGGCTGACAGACAGCGATACCTTACCCAACGCTTTCTCGGTCTGAACTGCCCGCATGAAAAAACTCCTGCAACTGTTCGATATCCGTCTCGGAGAGCTGAAACCTGCTTTGTTCATGTTCGGCTTGTTCTTCTCGATTATTGCGGTCTTTCAAATTCTCAAGCCTCTGAAAAAAGGTCTCTTTATCTCTCATTTCGGCGCCGAGCAGGAACTGATCGCCAAGGGCATTAACATCGATGTTGCCTTTACGGCTATGATCGGTTTTACCTACCTCTATAACTGGCTGGGTGGACGGCGACTCGTGCGGTTTCTCTGCGGGTTCTTTTCTCTGTCACTGCTGATCTTCTTCGCCGTCCTCACTGATGCTCCGACAGGATTCATCAACTATGCGTTCTACCTTTTTGGTGATCTTTGGAGCACGGTGTGGGTAGCCACCTTCTGGGCTTTCCTGAATGAAATCTCCACGAGTGAGCAATCGGCGCGGCTTTATGGATTCATTGGAACAGGAGGCCTGCTGGGAGGGATCGTAGGTTCTGCCTTGGTCAGCGGCGCTGTGGAGGCTTACAGTTCCGCACCCTTGATTCTGCTGTGTCTGGCACTCACAGTTGCCATTCTCTTTTTCGCTTGGCAGATTGACTGTTTGGCGCGGCGCGCGGGCGCAGCGATGGCTTATGGCGAACACCGAGTGCGACTGGAAAAGGTCCGGGCGCTGTCTGCTCTGGATGGAGCGCGCATGGTACTGAGATCACGCTATCTAATCTCGATTTTGGCGATACTGGCGCTGTACGAATTTTGTTCTCAGATTCTGGACTTCCAGTTTTCCTCCGTGCTCGCCAAAGCAGTCGTTGGAGGAAGGAATGCTCAAGCTTACCTGGCGCGGCTGTATCTGGCGACCAACATCCTGGCTTTTGCTTCCCAGATGATTCTGACGACGGTCCTGGTCAAGCGCTCCGGCCCGGGCGCTGGCCTGATTGTTCTGCCCGCCGCCATGTGTTTTGCCAGCGGCGCATTCTGGCTCGAGCCCAGCCTGCTGATGGGCAGCCTTTTGATCGTAGCGGACAACGGATTGAACTATTCCATTAACCAGACCTCGCGCGAAATGCTCTTTGTCCCCACGTCCAGCGACGCTCAATACAAAGCGAGGGCGTTTACAAACATGTTCGTTCAGCGGCTGGCCAAAGGAGCAGCTACCCTAGTCTCCGCGGCATTCATTTTGATTGGCGTTCGCTGGCTCAGCCCCATCACCTTGGGGATCACAGTGGCTTGGATCTGCATCGCCGTTGTGGCAGGCCGGAGTTTTCGAAAGCTTGCCGGATCGGATCGACCAGCCCGCTCGGAATTGGTGGCGCAGGGCTGAGTTGAGCACGAAACGGAGCCGTCTTCGTTTTTCGCAAGTCGTATTCCGCATCCGCTCACGTGCATTCGTGCCGGCGTTTTCGGCTTGAAAGTCGCCAGCAGCGGGCGTTTTCGGGACAAGAGCTTGTCCAGAAATGCGCTTGACAGCCTCTTTTCGCATTACTTATACTCTGGCGTCCTGTTGGAGGAGCGAGGGCTGTTCCCAGGTTTTGCCCGCTTTTTTCGTTCCATAGCGAACCTCACGACCGTTATCATTCAAGAATATTTTGCCGCACCGTTGAGATTGCTGAAACACCAAGGAGGAAGTGAACGTGGCTTACTGTCCTGAGTGCGAAGCCGACATTGAGCTGGAAGATGTGGAAAAGGGAGAGATCGTGAACTGTCCGGACTGCGGGGCAGACTTGGAAGTCGTGGGAACCGATCCGGTCGAGCTGGAACTGGCCCCCGAAGAAGAAGAGGACTGGGGAGAGTAATCCGGCGAGTGGCGGCAGCGGCTTCAAACTGGAACTTCTTTGAAATTATAGCCACAGCTTCTATCGGGAGACGCAATCGAACCGTAGGGGCTGTGGTTTTTTGTTTTCAGGCGGGATCATGAAAATTGGCTTGTTGTGTTCCATTGTGCGCAAGGAAGAGAAGCTTCTCATTGAAGAGTTGCGGGGACGCGGATTGGATTTTCAAGTTCTCGATGACCGTGAGCTGATCTTTCGCCTGAACGCAAGGCACATGGACTTTGACGTCGTGCTGGAACGCTGCGTCAATCATTCGCGCGCCCTCTACGCGCTCAAAGTTCTCAACGACTGGGGCATCCCGACCGTCAACCGGTTCGAAGTCGCTGATGTTTGCGGAAACAAATTCCTCACAACGAACGCGCTCGTACGAAATCGTGTGCCTTCACCGAAAACCATGCTGGCCTTTACTCCAGAGTCTGCGCTGCAAGCCATCGAAGAACTGGGTTACCCTGTTGTGCTCAAGCCGGCTGTGGGTTCCTGGGGACGGTTGCTCTCCAAAATCAACGATCGCGAAGCGGCCGAAGCGATTCTGGAGCACAAGGAAGTTCTGGGTTCTTATCACCACTCCATCTTTTACATTCAAGAGTACATTCCCAAGGCGGGCCGCGACATCCGCAGCTTTGTGGTGGGCGATGAGACGATCTGCGCGATTTACCGCTATTCGTCCCACTGGATCACGAACACCGCCCGCGGGGGCAAAGCCGAGAATTGCCCTGTCACCGGCGATTTGAACCGACTGTCCCTGGGCGCGGCCAAGGCGGTGGGCGGCGGTATTGTGGCGATCGATCTCTTTGAGTCAGACCAAGGGCTACTCGTCAACGAAGTGAACTACACGATGGAGTTTCGCAACTCGATTGACACCACCGGGGTGAATATTCCCGCCAAGGTGATCGACTATGTGTTGCAGGCCGGAAAGAAGCAATGACGCGCATCGAACCGACTTTTCGTGTTCGCAATCGAGTGAGGACGAGGACGACTAGCTAAGCTAGGACGATTCTCGAAGGAATTGCCAACACTGCTGCCATCCGCGGCGTGATGTAAGGAAGAAAAGTGACAACAGATCTCCCTCTCGGGAGCGGAGAGCCTTGAGGCCCGCGAGGTGGTTGTGACCGACGGAGAGGCCCGGCGGCTCCGCCGCACCCCCTTCCGAGAGGGTTTTTCTTAGAAGGTTTCATGCCGCTGCGCCGCGCCACGACCGATGAAATGCCGGACCGCTCGTGCGTCTGCTGACGCCCGAGCGGCGATTGGTCGTCTCAACCGAGGACCTGGGATCGCCGCTGGGGACAGCGGCTCCCACTTTCCAGTCCCATTTTCAGAGTCCGCGTGGTCGCACTCGGCTTTGTCGAGGACGAGAACGACGACGAGGACGATGGTCATAGGAGCTTCATGATTTCTGTTTCTATTGTTGGTGCGTCGGGCTACACCGGCGGCGAGGCGCTGCGGTTGCTGCTGGGGCACCCGCATGTGAAAGTCAGTCAGGTGACCTCAGAGTCGAACGCCGG